>PKYJ01000108.1 GCA_003132605.1 Peptococcaceae bacterium
GCCGGTAGTTTGTAACACGCCTGATACATAACCGGGAACTTCATATATTTCCTCCATCCAGGAACCCGATAACCTTACTAGGATCCTACCCGTTCAGGTCGGCAAACGGATTCTTCAAGCCCGATCTTAGCATAAGAGCGTGCTTGATCATATTAGTTTTTGGCATGTATACTGTACACTCAACATTTGTTTAGAACGCTCCCTGCAAATGTTCGATCAGCGGCTCCTGATCGCCCGGGAAAGTGATCGCCACCACATCGAAGCGCAGATCCTGCTCCTTACGGTTGGCAACCATCAGGTAGCACTGCGCCAGGCGTCTGATCTTCACTTGCTTCTTACTCCCCACCGCTTCCTGCGGCAGGCCGTAGCTTGTGCCGCGCCTAGCTTTGACCTCGACGAAGACCATCACCGGCCCATCTAAAACGATCAGATCGATCTCGCCGCTGCGGCAGTGCCAGTTCTTCTCCACAAGGCGGTAGTCCAGGCCTAAAAGAAAATCAAGGGCGATTTGCTCACCCTTGTTCCCGGTATTCTTAGCGCTTCTGGTCATTACTTTCCACCTTTCCGGGTCAAGTGCTGTGCTATCGAGCCTGCCAATCCATTGATAAAACATGATCAGAATAGTGCACAGCACACAGGCGCGGGCCGGTTTATGGTAGCACGGATAGTGATCGTGTAACCGACCTTTTTCTTGAATTTGTATGACTAAGAATTGTGCAGGAAGACGTCAATAAACTGCGAAATAACCATATTAAGAAAGTGGATAGTAAGTTAACGTTTAACTAGGTGGGTATGAACATGTCAAGAGCAGCTACAATACCTCGATAGTATAGTATAAACCGCATTTCAAGGGCGGATGTAGCCGAAGCCGTCGTTTTGCTTCTTGGTAAGTTCGCCTGCGCCTGAGGGTACTACAATAGCCTGTGGCAGCATCTCTTCCTTGGTAAGGGTGAAGGCTTTCATGGCATTGGCGCAGGCGGCGAACTTGGCCCCCTTGGCGGCTAGATCCGCAATCCTGGAGGCGTTCTCGTTGTTGTTGGCGGCCAGCATGGTGATAGCCTCGGCATTTACCACCAGTTCCACTTCCACATTATCCGCTCCTAGATCGATGAGCAGATTCTCAATGTTCTTTAGTCCTAAACCTACCTTTGTGGTCTCATCTATGTGAAAAACCACTTTATACACAAGGACTGCCCCCCCTGCTTTTTTAGTTTGCCACTTTTGCCGAAATTTTGTAATCATCTTTTACGCGTGCTGATCTCAAATAAAGCGTAAAAGACCGTACCAGCCTATTATGCCTGTTATAAGCCGGTAGTAATACAATTGCTCCCCACCAGTTATTCAAAAATAGATACCCGCTATGCCGCCTGGCATAACTACCGCTCCAATTAAATCAACTTAGACATTTCAGGCTTCCAGACCTGCCAGACTTTGCCTACCAGATCTTTGCTCGGCTTAAGCGTTGGCTTGCCAGGCTGCCATCCGGAGGGCATGACTTCACCTGTTGCCCGTACGTGTTGGAAGGCGAGAACCTGCCGGAACAGTTCGTCCACATTGCGCCCGACTGGTGGGGTGAGAATTTCCATTGCCTGAATTATGCCATCCGGGTCAATGATGAATCGCCCCCGAATATTCACGCCCGCCTCCTCATCGTAAACCCCGTAAGCACTTCCGATCATGCCCCCGCTGTCCGATAGCATCGGGTATGGCACTCCGCCGGGTAGCATCTTGGAAAGCTCCTCCTCCTGCCAGATCTTATGGCTGAACTGGCTGTCCACACTTATCGAAAGCACCTCCACGCCCAACGCCTTCAATTCTGGATACTTGGCACCAACTGATGCCAGTTCGGTCGGTCAGACAAAGGTAAAATCTCCTGGATAAAAGCAGAGCACCACCCATTGCCCCTTGTAATCGGAGACCTTCACTTTTTTGAAATCGCCATCCTTAAAAGCTTTGGCCTCAAAATCGGGTGCAGGTTTGCCAACCTTTGCAGACATTTTCAATACCTCCTTTTCAATTGGTGCCTGTGCAGAAGCCTGTGACGGAACACCGATTGGTCCGCCAGCGGGACTGACGCATGAAACTGTGTTTTCGGCCATCGAGCACCCCTCCATACATCCTGACTACACTTAACATAATGACCCAGATACTACTACTACTAATACTAGACTATGCTTATCAAGTCAATATGCCCTATGTACTGCCCCCACATTTGTCAACACAATCATGCTACTTTTAGTTTTTGATAATACTCAGCTGGCGTTAGGCAACCCAGAGCCGAGTGGGTTAGCGGCATCTTCCCCAGCGACAGCAATGGGGTGCCCATGAGCGCCCTAAACAAGCTACACTACTCTATATTCTCTATGTGCAGTTCATCTCAACGAACACCATTACAGTGCCGTCAATCATGATCAGGTCGATCTCGCCGCTGCGGCAGTGCCAGTTCTTCTCCACCAGTTGGTATCCCAGGCCCAAAAAAAAGAAAGGGCGATCTGTTCACCCTTCATCCCGGTGTCTTGTCTCAGCCTGGTCATTGCATCCCATCCCAAATCAGGAGCCTGGTTCCTCTCGATGTTGGAAGTTCGAAATGCGATGTTCACTTAGGGGGAATTTGCTAACTTCGCAATTGGAATCGCAATTTTTTTCAAAGTTCGATGTTCGATTAGCCTTTCCCTTCGCATCTCGAACCTCGATGAGTGGGACTATCAATCCAGATTCTCCCTGACCCCGTGAAAGGTGCGCCGGTGGATGAAGCAGGGCCCAAACCGGTTCAACGCTTCCAGGTGGTCCGTGGTCGGGTAGCCTTTATTCTGCTCAAAGTTATACTTGGGGTACAGCCGGCTGTAATAGGTCATGATCGCATCCCTGGTTGTCTTGGCGATGATGGAAGCAGCAGCAATGGCCGCGCTTTTGGCATCTCCCTTGATGATCGCGGTCTGTTCAATAGGGATGCCGGGCAGTGCCCAGCCGTCGACCAGCACGTGCTCCGGGCGCAGTTGGAGGCGGTTCATGGCCGCCCTCATAGCCATGTAGGTTGCCTGGAGGATGTTATGCCTCTCGATCAGCCCGACCGGAATGACGCCCACCGCCCAGGCCGCCGCCTTCAGCTTGATCTCCCGGGCCAGGACCTGGCGATTCAAGGGAGACACTACCTTGCTGTCATTCAGGCCGCTGATGAGCAACTGCTCCTTCAAGATAACCGCTGCCGCCACCACGGGGCCAGCCAAAGGCCCCCGTCCGGCCTCGTCGATTCCCGCCACGAGTTCAATGCCGTCCCGCCAGAGCGCCCGCTCATACACATGCAGCCGCAACAGCCGTTCCAATTCCCTGTCCGGCAATAACCGGCCGCCAACCCCTCGCTGATTAGATCCCCTATTCATCGCTCACCAATGCCTCCAGCTCCCCGTCCGCCCGTACCGGCACCGGGCACAGACAAAAGTGCATCGCCAGGCCGGCTGAATGGTGGTCAGGAATGGGGCTTCTCCAGGGAGATGCGCCCCAGCCTGCCGCTGCGAAACTGGTCAAGCAGGAAATCGCTGGCCCGCTGGGTGTCGGGTAGGCCGCTGCTCATCAGGAAACCCTTGGCTCTGGCGATCTCCTCCAGCGAAAAGGATGCCAAATCAATTTTTAAAACGCTCCCGACAACTGCGGGGTAGCATTCTTTTAAAAAGGCGAGCAACCGTTCGCAAGTTTCTTCCGCCCCGGAGCCACGGATTTCTACAGAACCGATCGCTCCCAATTTAAACCTGCCATCGGCGCCGACTCTCGAGATCGACATGATACCAGGGGTATCCAGAACGGAGACTGAATCGTTCAGGTGCACCCATTGCGGTCCCCTGGTCAGACCGGGCCGGGCGCCAGACCGCATGGTCTGGCGCCCGATCAACCTGTTCAGGTAGGTGGACTTACCGGTATTCGGAATACCGAGCACCGCCACCCGCAAGCCGCGGGGCCGGCGGCCCTTCATTTGCAAAGAGCGGTGCAGTTCCAGCGTCTGAGCGCCCAGTATCTTCCACAGCTCACGGAAGCCGCCAGCGCTTTTGGCATCCACCGCCACAGTCTCTTTTCCCTGTTCCTTAAAAAAAACAAGCCAGGCCTTGGTGATCCCGGGATCGGCAAGGTCGGCCTTGTTCAATACCAGCAGGTGCTGTTTATTTAAGATCAGCCTGGCCACGGCCGGGCTGCTGGAAGTTTGGGGACAGCGGGCGTCCACCAGTTCACAGATCAGGTCCACCACCTTCAGTTTGGAGGCTATCGCGGCCACCATCTGGCGATGAACATTAACTCCGTTGACTTCTGTCACTTGATCAGCCTCATTCGCCCCGGCGGCCAGTAGATCAGAAATGCCTTGCCGATGATGTTCCGCTTGGGAAGGGGGCCCCAGTCACGGCTGTCGTCGCTGTTGTTCCGGTTGTCGCCCATCACAAAATAAGAACCCTGCGGCACGGAAAAGGGGCCGTAGTCGGCCATAACCTCGTGCGGCAGGTAGGGCTCCACAATCCGCACCCCGTTGATGATCAGGTTATTGTTGCGGACTTCCACGGTTTCTCCACCGAAGGCGACCAGCCTCTTGATAAAATCCCGCGAGGGGTCGAGCGGATAACGGAACACGATGACATCGCCGCGCTGTGGTGGATGAAAGCGGTAGATCAGCATGTTGACGATGATCCGGTCGTTGATAAGCAGCGTCGGCTCCATGGATGCCGATGGAATGTAGAAAGGCTGGATGATGAACATCCGGAGCAGCGCCGCCAGGACCACGGCCAGGACAACAGACTCTAAAAGATCCCGCCAGACGGGCACATTCCCTGTTTCGCTGGGCTGGGTCAAAATAGACTACTTCCTTTCCTTGATGCGGGCAGCCTTACCAACCCGTTCACGCAGGTAATAGAGCCGCGCCCGCCGGACCCTGCCCCTGCGTACGACCTCGATCTTGTCCAGGCGCGGGGAATGCAGCGGGAAGATCCTCTCGACACCCACACCATAGGATATCCGGCGTACGGTGAAGGTCTCGCCGAGGCCACCCCCACGCCTCCTGATCACGGTGCCCTCAAACACCTGGGTCCTCTCCCGGCTTCCCTCGACCACCTTTACGTGTACCTTTACGGTATCACCAGGCCGAAAAGGCGGTATCTCCTTCTTCATATAGTCCTGTTCCACCATTTTGATCGTATCTGCCATAATCATTAACCTCCTTAATACGAGCAGTGCCGGAGCACTGCCGCTTATTATAGCATAGCAACACCTGATCCACAACATTTGCCAAGGTAGGAACTGGGCAGGGGCTCAGTCACCCTGCTCTTCAAAGAGGGTGTCGATTGCCCGCCGGTCGTCCTCGTTCCAGTCAAGATCGCCGAGTAGGTCTGGACGGCGCAGGAATGTCCGCCGCACCGACTGATCCCGGCGCCAGCGTTCTATTGCCTGGTGGTTGCCGTTCAGGAGAATTTCCGGGACACTCCACTCCCGAAACTGGCGT
This sequence comes from Peptococcaceae bacterium, assembly GCA_003132605.1. GTDB lineage: Bacteria > Bacillota > DSM-12270 > Thermacetogeniales > Thermacetogeniaceae > Palsa-1188. The sequence continues at coordinate 5,477 of PKYJ01000108.1, forward strand.
GGGCGGGTATACTGCGGGTACTCGAGCATGCCGGCAGTAAACGACTCCTGCTGCAGCGAACTCGGCTCCACTACCCCGTCAACCAGCCGGGCCACACAGTCGACCAGCACGATGGCGGCGGCCTCGCCCCCGGTCAGGATATAGTCCCCGATGGAGATCTCATCGGTCGCCAGGTGCCTCACCCGCTCGTCAATCCCTTCGTAGTGGCCGCAGATGATCACCAGGCGCTGCTCCCGCGCCAGTTCCTCGGCCTTGGCCTGTCTTAAAGTTTCTCCCTGCGGGGAGAGCAGGACCACCCGTGTCGCTGGTTCTAGAGCCAGGGACTCCAGGCAACTGAACAACGGTTCCGGCTTCAACACCATCCCCGGCCCGCCGCCGAAGGGATAGTCATCCACCTTGTGATGCCTGTCTTCGGAGAACTCTCTGAAGTCCACGATCTGGACGGAGAGCAGCATCCTGTCGCAGGCGCGCTTGATGATGCTGTTCTGAAAGGGGCCCTCGAACATTTCCGGGAACAGGGTCAGAATACTAATCTCCACGGGCTGTTACTCCTTCTCAAGTAAACCCGGCGGGGGTTCTATGATCATCAATCCCGCTCCGGTATCGATTTTTTTGACAACCGAGCGGAGCGCAGGCACCAGGTATTCTTTCCCCAGCCCGCTCTTGACCACGTAGACATCATTGCCGCCGGTGGTCAGGACCTCCGTAACCTCACCCAGGGCCGACCCATCAACGGTAACCACTTTCAGGCCAACGATTTCAAAGTGGTAATAGGCGCCCTCCTGAAGCGGCCACAGTTCCTGGCGCGACACCTGCAACAGGGCGCCGCGAAATTGCCTGGCCTGTTCCGGGGAATCGATGCCCTCCAATTTCAGAACGATGCGGTTCTGTTGAACGACAGCGCTTTCCACGGCCTTTTTTAGGAGCGAGGTTCCCAGGCTTAAAAAAACGTGCGCCGTTGTCTTGAAACGCTCCGGAAAATCAGTAAGCGGGATCACCCGCACCTCACCGCGGCAACCATGGGGCGCGCCGATCTCTCCGATTGTGATGTACTGTTGATCCACCGACCTCACCAATGCCTTATGAAAGTATCTCTACCGATATCCTCTTGCCGGTTTTAGCTCCCTGCACCTTGGCAAGTGCCCTGATAGCCCTGGCGATCTTGCCTTGCTTGCCAATTATTTTGCCCATGTCCTCGCTGGCAACCCTGAGTTCGATCAATACATTGTTGTTGTCCTCTTGCATGTTGATCTGGACTGCTTCCGGGTTATCGACAAGAGACTTGGAAAGCAGTTCGACAAGCTCTTGCATGCTCATCGCTCATCCCTCCGGCGTCTGTTGTTCTGCTGCTTCTCTGGTAGAGCGCTTCTGCCAAACACCGGCTTTCTTGAACAGCGATCTGACCGTGTCGGACGGCTGGGCACCCTTGGCCAGCCAGTCCAATGCCCTCTCTTCGTTGATCTTGATGACCTCGGGGTTGGCTACCGGCTGGTAGTATCCAATCTCCTCGATAAACCGCCCGTCACGGGGTGAACGGGAATCTGCCACCACCACCCTGTAGTACGGGTTCTTCTTTGCTCCGATCCTCTTCAACCTGATCTTCGTCGCCAATACTGTTGCCTCCTTAAAATAAGTGTTGAAAGGGTAATTTGAATGGTTTTTGCTTACGTCCGGATTTTCCTTGGGTGCTCTCGCCGAACTGTTTGAACAGCCGGCGGGTTTGCTCGTATTGCTTCAGCAGGCGGTTCACATCCTGTACCGTGGTGCCGCTGCCGGCGGCAATCCGCCTGCGCCTGCTGCCATTGATGAGGGTGGTAATTTTCCTCTCCTCGGGAGTCATCGACCTGATGATCGCCTCGATATGCCCGAAATCTTTCTCATCGAAGCCCGCCTGGATCTGCTTCAGTTGCTTGACACTCCCCAGGCCAGGGATCATTCCCAGGACCTCTTCCAGGGGGCCCATCGAGCGCACCTGGGTGATCTGCTCCAGAAAATCATCCAGACCGAATTCCTGTTTTCGCAGCTTGCGCTCAAGCTCACGCGCTTTATCCTGGTCGAACGACGCCTGGGCCTTTTCAATCAAGGTGAGAACGTCCCCCATCCCCAGGATCCGGGCCGCCATCCGGTCAGGATAGAAAGGTTCGAGGGCATCCGGCTTCTCCCCGGCTCCGACAAACTTGATGGGGCATCCAGTCACCGCTTTGACGGAAAGAGCGGCGCCACCCCGGGTATCGCCGTCCAACTTGGTCATGATGATCCCGGTCAACCCCAGGTCCTCGTTAAAGCTCCTGGCCACGTTCACGGCATCCTGCCCGGTCATGGAGTCCACCACCAGGAAAGTCTCCTGGGGGCTGAGGATCCCCTTCAACTGCGCCAGTTCCTCCATCAAGGGGGCATCGATATGGAGCCTGCCGGCGGTGTCGACGATGATCAGGTCGCAACCCTGGGTCCTGGCTTGCGACCGGCAGGCTCTGGCTGTATCCAGGGGGCTCACGTTCTGACCCAGGCTGAAAAAGGGAACACTGATCTGCTTTGACAGGACCTCCAACTGCTGAATCGCCGCCGGGCGGTAAACGTCCACGCCCACCAGCAGGGGACGGCGACCCTGTTTCCGGTAGTAGAGGGCCAGCTTTCCGGCAGTGGTGGTCTTGCCGCTTCCCTGCAAACCCGCCAGCAGAAACACGGTTGCGCCATCGGTAGTGGTGAGGTTGACCTTGGCCTGTTCGTCTCCCATCAGCCGGGTGAGCTCTTCATTGACGATCTTGATGATCTGTTGAGCAGGGGTGAAGCTTGACAGCACCTCGGCTCCCATGCTGCGCTCCCTGATGCGCTGGATAAAATCCTTGACTACAGGCAGGCTCACGTCCGCCTCCAGGAGAGCCAGCCTGACCTCCCGCATGGCCTCGTTGATGTCGCTCTCGGTCAGTTTGCCCTTGCCTTTCAACTTTTTAAAAGTGTTTTGCAGCTTTTCGGCCAGTCCTTCTAAAAACATCAGGACCCCTCTTTCTCTGTTGACCGGGATTTAGGGTTATTCTGGCGAGCTGCCAGCAGTCGGAGCTTTTGTTCGTATTTCTCCAGAGCCACTTCGGCGCGCCTCAGAAGATCATGGACGGCCTGCCTGCTCACCTTACACTCGGAGGCGATCTCCCCCAGGGACAGGTCCTGCTCGTAATAGAGGCGGACTGCTTCCTGCTGCTTGGGAGTCAGGAGAGGACCGTAAAGATCGTACAACTGTGCAATGCGTCCCAACTTGCGTAGAATCATTAACTTCACCAATCTGTCAAGGGGTATGCCTTAACACCTATTGTAAAAAAAAATCGCGGCCGCGTCAAGACTTTCCTGCGACCGCGTCTTTCAGTTCCAAGTTCAGGCTACCCAACCCGTCCGTCAAGCAGATGCTTGTAACAGCCGCAACCGGGTGTTTCCGGGAGGGCTGCAATCAACTCGTGCAAGAGGGCGCGCAGCTTGTCATTGTTCCTGTTAAACACCTCGATCACTGCCTCCTGAGTTACGGCAGTAATGTCGGGGTTCCCTTCGAGACCGACATCGTAGTCGGTAATCAGGGAGATGTTGACGAAGCACATGCCAAGCTCGCGGGCCAGGACACACTCCGGATACTGAGTCATATTGATGACTTCCCAGCCCTGGCTTCCGTACCACTTGCTCTCCGATCTCGTGGAAAAGCGCGGCCCCTGTATGACAACCACCGTGCCAGTCTCGTGCACCGTAATACCGAGCGCCTTGGCTTTCAAGGCGGCCAGCTTGCTCATCTCCGGACAGTAGGGGTCGGCGGTGGAAATATGTGTGGTGACAGGTCCGTCGTAGAAAGTGTCCTTACGTCCACTGGTGCGGTCGACAAACTGATCACAGATCACGAAATCGCCCGGCCTGACGTGAGGCTGCAGGCTTCCGGCGGCGCACGGCCCGATGACCCGGTTCACTCCCAGCTCCTTCATCGCCCACAGGTTGGCCCGGTAGTTGATCATGTGCGGAGGTATCTGGTGCTTCCTGCCGTGCCGCGGTATAAAGGCAACCCGTTTGCCACCGATGGTGGTAAGGGTGATCTTGTCGCTCGGGGCGCCATAAGGCGTATCCACCTTTATTTCCTCGGCTCCGTCCAGATGATAAAAGCCGGAGCCTCCGAAAACTCCTATCTCGGCCCGTTTCTCCATTTGTTCCGCCTCCTAGTTTTTTTAGTCTCATATTAGTTTTGATGCAACTATTCATGACATTCCATCACGGCGCCTTCGATATCACCATCAGAGGCGGCTGCATTCCGCCGGATGCCGGGTGCACTCCAGGCACGCTAAAATGTGATCATCGAAAAGACATTGTAGCCATTCAATTTTTCTCTGCCCTTCAGGTCACTCAGTTCGATAATGAAGGCAAGCTCGATGACGTTACCGCCCAATCGTTCGACCAGGTCTTTGATCGCCGCCCCCGACCCGCCGGTGGCCATCAGATCGTCCACAATTAAAACCCTCTGACCGGGTTCGATAGCATCCTTGTGGATCTCGATCGCTTCCTTGCTGTACTCGGTTTCATATTCGACCCTGATTGTTTCCGCAGGCAGCTTGCCGGGCTTGCGCACGGGAACCAGACCCACCTTCAAAGCCGCTGCCAGAGGTGCGGCGAAAAAGTAGCCGCGGGACTCGATGGCCACTATGGCATCAATCTCTTTGTCGCGGTAGCGGTCGACCAGGGCATCGATCACCTCGCTAAAGGCGGGGCCATCCTTGAGTAAAGTGGTGATATCCTTGAACAGGATGCCTTGTATGGGAAAATCGGGTATATCCCGAATCTTTCCCTTGAGATGATCGTACGAATCCGTCAAAATAGACACCTCTTTCTGGCACAGAATAATTCCGGCGATATTCACCCTGTTTATTTCTTGACTTCCCGCCGCCTTCCTGCTTGATAAAAATAATTTTGACCGGGGGCAACCCTTCCTGTCATTTTTGAAACATCCATCACCGCCAGGATGCCTGCCTAAATACCCTTTCTCATAGCAACAGCGCCGTTAGCTGTCCTGCCCGCCGCTCGACCTCATGTCTGACCATCTCCTCATCGACGGTGAGCAGCCTCCGTTTTTCCATCACCGGCCGGCCATCGATGATCACGGTGTCCACATCGCTACCGCGAGCGGAATAGACCATGTGCGCCACCAGTTTATGCCTGGGGCAGAGGTGTGCCTGGTTCAGATCGATCAGGATCAGGTCGGCCTTGTACCCTGGCTTGAGCACCCCGACCTCCTGATCAAGACCAAGCGCCCTGGCGCCTTCCCGAGTCGCCATCATCAACGCCTCATAGGCAGGCAATGCCAGGGCGTCCTGATTGACCAGTTTGTGCAGCAGGGCGGCGGAGCGCATCTCCTCGAACATGTCGAGGTTGTTGTTGCTGGCCGCCCCATCCGTTCCCAATCCCACCGTGATCCCGGCCCTGCGCATCGCCACCACGGGAGCGGCGCCACTGGCCAGCTTCATATTGCTTTCTGGATTATGGGCAACCGCAGCCTTGCCTTCCGCCAGCAGGGCGATATCGTCCTCCGTCAGGTGGACGCAGTGGGCCGCCAGCACCGGGAACCGGAATGCCCCAAGGTCCTGCAGGTATTTTACCGGTGTTTTTCCGTATTTATTTTTTATCTGCTCCACCTCACCGGCGGTCTCGGCAACGTGGATATGGATGCCCACCCGGTACTCCGCGGCAAGCTGCAGCACCCTCTCCATGTATGCCGGAGGGCAGGTGTAGGGGGCGTGTGGGCCGAGCCAGACAGTTATCCGGCCTCCGGCGCCACCCTGCCACTGTTCGATCAGGCTGCGGCTTTCCTCTAGGCCGCGTTCTACCGAGGGGCCAACACCCTTCATGCCCCTGGCCAGCACCGCCCGGATACCGGTTTCGGCAACCGCCCTGGCCACCTCTTCCATAAAAATGTACTGGTCATTGAAGGTGGTGGTTCCGGACTTGACCATCTCGATGATCGCCAGCAGTGTCGCCCAGTAAACATCCTCCCCGGTGAACTTGTCCTCCACCGGCCAGATCTTTTTTTCCAGCCATTCCATCAAGGGAAGGTCATCGGCATAACCCCGCAGCAGGGTCATGGCGGCGTGGGTGTGGCAGTTGATCAAACCCGGCAGGCACAGGTGATCACTACCGTCAAGCACCCGGTCCGGCTGCCAACCCGCAGGCGCCTGGCCTGAGGCGCCGACCTGAAGCAGATGGCTTCCCTCAATGGCAATATCCCCCCGGTCAACCTGATCCCGGTTGTCCGTCAGTATGTAGCAGTCTTTAATCAGGATATTCATTATGCTGGGCGCAGGAGAATCCCGCCTACAGGCGGAGAAGGAATGCGCCGTTCCTCCTTTCACAAAGCAGAGCGCTTGCTATTCGAGCTATCTTAGACCCCAGATGATTGCGTCCTCCACGCACTGTCGAAGTCCGGAGGATCATGTTCAGACAATGTTAACAAACACTGTCTATTGGCGCGTTCGGTTAAGTCCTGTGTCGCTTTTCAGGTCCCTGACTGCCATGATGACAGATATTGAATTTGCTCCGGAGTCAATTCATCGATCTCGATCCCCATAGATTTCAGCTTGAGCCCGGCAATGGCCAAGTCTATTTCACGCGGCAATACATGAACCTTTGTTTCCAACTGAGCGGCGTTTTTAACCAGATACTCGGTTCCTAAGGCCTGATTTGCAAAACTCATATCCATGACCATCGCCGGATGACCTTCGGCCGCCGACAGATTCAATAGTCTTCCCTCAGCCAGAAGAAAGATGCGTCGTCCATCGTCTAAGACATATTCGACGACATAGTCACGGACGGTACGCCTTGACCGGGCCATGCTTTCCAGTGCGACGATATTGATCTCATCGTTAAAATGACCGGAGTTGGCTACTATCAGTCCATTCTTGGCCATAGTAAAATGCGCTTGGTCAACTACATTTAAGTCACCGGTTACCGTGATAATTACATCGGCAAAGGGCATGGCCTGCTCCAGTTTCATCACCCGGAAACCGTCCATTACGGCTTCAATGGCTTTGATCGGATCAACCTCGGTCACAATAACATTAGCACCCATTCCCTTTGCCCGCATGGCCAGACCTTTACCGCACCAGCCATAGCCGCAAACGACGAAGTTTGTGCCGCAGATCAAGACATTGGTGGCCCGTAATAACCCGTCGATCGTGCTTTGCCCGGTCCCATAGCGATTATCGAAAAAGTGCTTAGTTTCAGATTCATTGACTGCAATTATGGGAAATCTGAGGGCATTATCACGTTCCATGCTCTTTAACCGAATAACCCCGGTGGTTGTTTCCTCTGTTCCCCCAATTACATTTTGAAGAATAGTGTCAGCGTATTGCTGGTGAAGCAGTCCGACCAGATCGGCCCCATCATCCTGAGTGATGTCCGGATGATGTTCAATCGCAGCCACCAGATGCTGATAATAGGTCTCCCGGTCTTCCCCTTTAATAGCAAAGACCGGGATTCCGTAATCGGTCACCAAGGTAGCCGCCACATCATCCTGAGTGGATAGTGGATTGGAAGCACACAAGACGATGTCGGCCCCGCCTTCTTGAAGCGTTCGGACCAGATTGGCTGTCTCGGTAGTAACATGTAAGCAGCAAGATAACTTTTTCCCGGCTAACGGCCTCTCCCTCCTGAACCTCTCCCTGATAGACTTTAAAACCGGCATCTGGTTGTCGGCCCATTCCACCCGAAGCTTTCCTTTTGATGCAAGCGACGTATCTTTGATATCAAACCGCAAGTCATGACCCTCCTTAATGAATTTGTAATTCAACTGATCTTTTAGTCAGCACTCACTTGCAAAACACGTTTGAGCATTTACCTGCTCAATATTCATCCTCTCCTCAGTCACTGCCTTGCATTAGTGCCGGGTTGGCCGTAGTTTTGCAAAAACCCCCGCCTCAGTTCCAACACCTCTTGTTCACCCAACAGGTGAGGAGTCCCGGACAGCCTCGCCCAGAGAAACACCTGGGCGGATTTCTCCACCACCTGGCAGACGGTGAGGGCATCCTTAAGGGTACGCCCAACCCCCACCAGACCGTGATTGGCGAGCAGCACCGCGGCCCCATCCTGGAGGGCGGCCACCGCTCCCTCCGCCAGTTCTGCCGAGCCTGAAGCAGCATACCGCGCCACCCTGACGATTCCTCCCACCAGTTGCGCCATCTCCTCCATTAACGGGGGGATCTCGGCCCTGTTTACCGCAAATACCGCGGCGTATGGGCTGTGGGTGTGCACGATCGCCCCCACGTCAGGTCGCATCCGGTAGATCGCCGCATGCAGCGGAGCCTCCGTAGAAGGACGCAGTCTGCCGCTGCAGGACCCAGTTTGCAGATCGACCACCACCAGGTCCTCGAGCAGCAGTTCGCTATAGGGAACTCCACTTGGCGTGATCTGAAAACTTTCTGGTGAACAGCGCCGGCTGACATTGCCCCAGGTGCCGACCACCAGCCCGGTTGACATCATCACCCGGCAGGTGGCCACGATCTCCCCTGCCATACCGGCGGTATCGAGATTATCCCTCATCATTCGTTGCCTCCGCAAATAGTGTCAAAGGGTGGCTGCAGTATCCCCACCTCTGTGATATAGCCGGTTACCAGCGTATGAGGCGTCACGTCGAATGAGGGATTCAGGACCGGTGCGTC
>PKYJ01000083.1:0-25202 GCA_003132605.1 Peptococcaceae bacterium
GGTATTTATTTCCCAACGGCTGTGGTATACTTTCAAACGGGCAAAATTCTGACCATGAAGCACACTGTGCCCGCCCGGGCGCCACTCCCGGGTCGAGGCCTCCCTGTCGTATGCCCGCTTCCAGTGGCGAGCAATTCAAAACCGAAAGGAGCAAAGCCTGGTCATGGGAGGCCGGCTCCACAAAAACTGACAATTGTCAGATATTGTGAGCCCATTGGAACCAGGATCAATGATGAGCGATCTACGTGTCCGTTTTGCACCTAGTCCGACCGGCAGCCTGCACATTGGCGGCGCCCGGACTGCTCTGTTCAACTGGCTTTTTGCCCGTCACAACAACGGTGTCTTTGTCCTGCGGATTGAGGATACAGACCTTGAGCGCTCCACTGGCGAATCGGCCCGCGGCATTGTCTCAGCCCTCAGGTGGTTGAGCTTGGACTGGGATGAGGGCCCGGAGATCGGTGGGCCTTGCGGTCCCTACTTCCAGTCCCAGCGCCTCTGCCTCTACACAGAAGCCGCCAACAAGCTGCTGGAGCAGGGCATGGCCTATTACTGCTATTGTACCCAGGAGGAATTGTCGGAGCGGCGGCAGCAGGCCATGAAGGCCGGCAAGGCGTCGCGCTACGACGGGCGGTGCCGCACCCTGTCGAGGGAGGACCGGATCAGGCTGGAACAGGAGGGGCGACGCCCCGCCCTGCGCTTCCACATCCCCCCGTCCGGCGTCACTGTGGTCACGGACGTGATCAGGGGGGAAGTGGCGTTTTCTCACGAGGTGCTCGACGACTTCATCATCATGAAATCGAACGGACATCCGGTTTACAACTTCGCGTGCGTGGTCGACGATTCTTCCATGAAGATCAGCCACGTGCTGCGGGCGGAGGAACACCTTTCCAACACGCCGCGCCAGATCCTGATCTACCAGGCGTTAGGCGAGCCATTGCCCGTTTTTGTGCACCTGCCGATGATCCTGGCGCCGGACCGCAGCAAGCTGAGCAAGCGGCACGGGGCGACGTCGGTGCAGGAGTTCAGCGAGCAGGGGTTTCTCCCCGAGGCGCTGTTGAATTACCTGGCTCTGCTGGGCTGGTCGCCCGAGGGGGAGGAGGAGATCATGCCCCTGCCGGAAATAGTGCGCCAGTTCTCTCTTGATCGAGTGGGAAAGAACGCCGCCATCTATGACACCAAGAAGCTCACCTGGATGAACGGCCACTACCTGAACGAGGCTGATCTCAACAGCGTCGTGGAGCAGGCAATCCCCTTCCTGCAGCAGAGAGGGCTGGTGCCGGACGATGTCTCGCCGGAGCAGCGCGAATACATTACAAGGGTCGTGGAGATCGTCCGCACCCGGGTCAAGACCCTGGCCGAGATTGCGGATGCCTCTGATTACTTCTTCAGCGACGATTTCATATACGAAGAGAAGGGAGTGCGCAAGCACTTTTCCAAGCCAGGGGTGGACAGGCTGCTCTCAGCAGCCGCACAGCGGCTCGAGCCTCTGGAGCCGTACGAAACCCGGGTGCTGGAGGATGCCTACCGGGACCTGAGCACCGAGCTCGGCGTCAGCGCCGGAGAGATCATTCATCCGACGCGGTTGGCCTTGTCCGGACGGACGATGGGGCCCGGGTTGTTTGAGCTGATGGCGGTCCTAGGTAAGAAAAAAACGTTGCAGCGCCTGGAACGGGCGGTGCAGTTCATCAGGCAGCAAGCCTGAGATTTAGGATCCGGTCATCCCGACGGCGGTCTCTTCACCCGCTCCTTTTCCCCCGCATAGTATAGAAAAATCCCACCAATAGGGGGTCGAGGAGATGACCAGCATTTGCAGCAATATCGCCGGTGTGGTGACGAGGTGGGTGGAACGGAATGCTCCATATGCGATCAATACCATGGCCAACCTTACCTATAAAGCTGTGCGGACCGCTTGTGATTTGACCAGGAAGGCTGCGGTGGCGGCGGATGACCTTATCGATACGACGTTGGGCAGGATCAGGAACCGGCTCTAAGAAGACAAGGCAAGCGCAAGGATGCCATTCCAGCATTGAGTCCTGGATGCGTGAGAAAATATATTTCGCCGCAGATAAAACTGGACAAGGTATGGAGATGCCGTCCGGGGTGGCTTGACAGGAAGCAGGATATGACTATAATTTAAATGTGAACAAACTGCGGGATGGTGTAATGGTAGCACGGGTGACTCTGGATCACTTAGCCTAGGTTCGAGTCCTAGTCCCGCAGCCATAAATGGCGCTATCGTCTAGTGGCCTAGGACACCGCCCTCTCAAGGCGGAGGCACGAGTTCGACTCTCGTTAGCGCTACCATGAGCAACCAAATCCCCACTGGGTTCATTACAGGTGGGGTCTATTTTTAAGTGTAACGCCCTCGGCTGCATGGACAAACAGACCTGAGAGGAGATAGGGATGTAATAATGGCTTATTTTAAGACGGGAGAACCTTTTTGGAGCATTGGGGCTTCGGATGTGACGGAGCGCCTTCAGGCGTCTCCGGATGGCCTCACCGCTTCCGAAGCAGCCAAAAGGACTGAAGCTTACGGGCCCAATCTGCTCCGCCCGACCAAAAAGAAGGGCGTGCTGCTGGAGTTTTTGGGGCAGTTTAAAAGCCCGCTCATCTTATTATTGCTGTTTGCAGCCGTACTTTCATACTTCCTGGGAGATAGCACAGATTCCGTTATCATCCTGGTCATTGTTTTTTTTAGCGGCCTGTTAGGCTTCTGGCAGGAGCACCACGCCTCCAGTGCCATGGCCAAACTGCTGGCCATGGTGCAGGCCAGAACCAACGTCTTGCGCGATGGCAAGCCGGCGGATATTCTGCTGGAAGAGGTAGTTCCCGGCGACGTGGTTCTGCTTGCCGGCGGTGGCGTAATTCCGGCGGATTGTCTCTTGCTGGAGCACAAGGACCTCTTTGTTGACGAGGCAGCCCTTACCGGCGAGAGCTATCCGGTGGAGAAAGAGGCGGGCGTGCTGCCAGCGGATACACCCCTTGCCCGAAGGTTAAACGCACTTTTTATGGGAACGCACGTTATCAGCGGAACCGGCAAGGCAATAGTTGTCCAGACCGGAAAGGAGACCGCATTTGGCCAGATCTCCGAGAGACTGCAAGTAAAACCCCCTGAGACCGAGTTTGAGCGCGGCATCAGGCATTTCGGCTATCTGCTGCTAGAGGTGACACTCATCCTGGTGATTGCAGTCTTTGCTATCAACGTTTACTTCCACCGCGCAGTGCTTGAATCTTTCCTCTTCTCTATGGCCCTGGCCGTGGGTTTGACGCCGCAGTTGCTGCCAGCCATCGTCTCTGTCAACCTGGCCCAGGGTGCCCGCCAGATGGCCGCGAAGAAGGTCATCGTCAAACGCCTGGCCGCCATCGAAGATTTCGGCAGCATGGATGTTCTGTGCTCGGATAAGACCGGCACTTTGACCGAAGGATCGGTGCAACTTAGCTCAGCCCTGGGTGTTGATGGGCAAGAATGGGATAAGGTCGCTCTGTTTGCTTATTTAAATGCCTTTTTTCAGGTCGGTTATAAGAATCCGATTGACAGCGCCCTGACGGCGCGATCTCGCGATGTGTCCGGTTTCGAGAAGCTGGACGAGATCCCCTACGACTTCATTCGGAAGCGCCTCAGCATCTTGGTGACCCAGGCCGGGCGGCAGTTATTGATCACCAAGGGCGCCTTTGACCAGGTGCTATCCGTATGTAGCAATGTCGAGTCCCCCGACGGGACCGTGCGGCCCTTATCCGGTGTGGGAACGCAAGTAAGGGATCTCTACACGGAACAGAGCAAGGCCGGTTTTCGCGCTCTCGGGGTGGCCTATAAAGATTTTTCAAGCGGGAAGATCATTAAAAAAGAGGACGAGACGGAAATGACTTTTCTTGGCATACTCCTCCTCTTCGACCCGCCAAAACCTGATGTAATCACAGCCATTCAAGAACTGAACCATCTTGGGGTTAACTTGAAGATGATCACCGGCGACAATCAGTTTACCGCACTTCATGTCTGGCGACAGATTGGACTGCCGGAGCCGCGGGTGCTTACCGGAGCAGATCTGCTCCAAATACCCGCCACAGCGCTGCCCCTGCGCGCTGCAGCAACGGAGATCTTCGCGGAGGTGGAACCCAACCAGAAGGAGCGCCTGATCCTGGCCATCCGGCAGGCTGGTCACGTAGTCGGTTTTCTGGGGGATGGCATCAATGATGGTCCGGCACTGCACGCGGCCGATGTCGGCATTTCGGTGAACACCGCGGTGGACGTGGCCAAGGAAGCTGCGTCCATCGTGCTTCTGGAAAAGGGTCTGGATGTGCTGGCAGCCGGTGTCCATGAGGGACGCCGCACCTTCGCCAACACCATCAAATACGTGTTTATGGCCACCAGCGCCAACTTCGGCAATATGTTCAGCATGGCCGGCGCCTCTCTGTTTTTGTCCTTCTTGCCCCTATTGCCGACGCAGATCCTGTTGACCAATCTGCTTACCGATCTGCCAGAGATGACGATTGCCACAGACACAGTGGACCTGGAGTTGGTTCAGCGCCCGCAGCGCTGGAATATCGGGTTTATCCGGAGGTTTATGGTGACCTTCGGCTTGCTCAGTTCTGTTTTCGATTACCTGACCTTTGGCGTCCTTCTCTTGGTACTGCATGCTACTACCAACCAGTTTCGGACAGGCTGGTTTTTGGAGTCGGTAGTCTCAGCCTCATTGATTGTCCTGGTGGTCCGCACACGGCACTTGTTTTACAAGAGCCGGCCAAGCATCTACCTGATCATTGCCACAGGAGTGGTGATTCTGTTAACCCTGTTTCTTCCTTACAGCCCATTGGCAAAGATATTCGAATTTACCCACCTGCCGCCCATGTTCCTGGCAGCCCTGGTCGTGATTCTCGTTCTTTATGTAGCAGGGGCCGAGGTGGCGAAGAAGTGGTTCTATAGCCGATTGTAGATGTTTTTAACTCTACTTAAAAAAATATTTCCGGCCGGCAGCTCCAGTTGAAAAACTTGTCCCGCAAGTAATTGCGGGATTTTCTCTTCGGCTGGGCGAGCATCGTTCTCGTCAGGGCGTCGCCTAGCGTGTTGATGGCCTCATCCGCTACCCCTGGCGTATAATTTAAAATGTTTGACATTAATAAATAAATAGTATAACATAATAGATACCAAATGTTACTTTTTATAGTCTTATATTCCACTTAATACTTTCCTCACTTTGCCTTTCAGCACTTCCTTCCAGGAACAAGATGGGTAACAGTGAAAAGGATTACAACGACCCATCTGGAGAATTACCTACCACCCAATTTCTCCACCGTGCGTTTTCAATAACAGCAGGAGGCGAAAAGAACAGGTTAGCCAGGGGGTTTACTTGGCCCATTTAGCGCATACCCATAAGAATAAAGAAGGTAGTCATTTTAATTAATCAAATGCGGTACGCTACTATTACAGGACAAAGCACAACCTTCACTATTGTTGCCGTTCAGCTTTCCGTATTCCAACGTTATAACCGTCAAGAGTAAATTTAAAAAAAGGAGGAATAGATATGGAGAATAGAGAGGAATATCAAGGCAAGATGGAGGCCCAGCTCAGCGAGTGGGGCGCCGAGCTTGACAAATGGAAGGCCAGAGCGGACAAGGCAGCAGCAGATACCAGGCAGGGTTATTACGATCAGATTGAAGCCTTGCGCGCCAAGCAGGCATCGATGCAAGCGAAACTACAGGAACTGAAAGCGTCGGGCGACGATGCCTGGGGGGATCTCAAGGAAGGGCTGGATCGTTCTTGGAATCAGGTAAGGGATTCCTTTAACAAGGCTGCAGCCAGGTTCAAGTAAATATTTTAATTCTTATCAGATGGCGAGTATCTACGGTTCAGATAATTACAGTTCAGCGTTAACCAGAACAGAATCCGTTGGCAATTTTTCAACTGGGTCTNNGATTGCTTTTCCCCCATTGAAGCTTAGAGCCAGTTAACTAGGGGCGTAGCCGCTCTTAGGGGGAAATTGCTATTGCGTCGCAAGCTCCGCAATTGGAATCGCAATTTTCCCACCGCTTCAGAAGCGGTGGCATTAGAGCGGGTAGCCATCGGTAAAAAGTCTATCTTATGAAGGAGGCGCTAACATGGAGCAAGAAGATCGCAGGGTAGTACTGCACCGTAAAGAAATTTTGGATCAAGAATATGTTGAAATACAAGAAAAGTTAAAAGTAATAGCCGAAACGTTATCGGAGTTCTCGCATAACCTAAGCCGTAGGCCCAAGCATATAGTTATCGCTGAAGTATCTCCAGCGCAAACAAAGTATCAGGAGAACCAAATATATTTTAATAAGAATCAGCTTAAACAGGCTTTTAACTTAGAGTTGATCGATGAATATATAATGTCATTGCAACACAAAGACAGGGAGTTGGAAGTACTGTCAAAAGCATTAAATGAATAGATAATTGCTGTTATGTTAAGAACACTCAATGGGCAAAGAATACAAGAGACTTGGCGATGATGGGTGCCCTGTCTAGAGAGAGAGGCTGTTGATCATCTGATCGACAGCCTCTCTCCAAGGGCTGAGGTAACTAATCGTAATGCTTGGTAGTTCAAAGTAAAAATCCGTAACAGTGTTTTGAAATACGTTAACTGAAAAGAAACTATTACAAAGAACAAGATTGGCAAAAGCCATCAAGATAAAAGGTTCACTAGCATCAGACGTTGTAACCTGTACATCTTGCATGCCACCATTCATCTATCTACCAATGAACTTCTTCAGAGATTAAAGATGATACTTCTTTGAGTTGTATCATATCAGCTCATGTAACTATTGTACGAGGGGGAACCAACTATGAATTTCCTAAATCTCGGCACATACTCGCCAAAACAGTGTGGGATTGCAACATTCTCCAAAAACTTGAGGGATAACCTGACGAGGCTGGGTGAGAGAACTTCTATTGCAGCTGTATCTGATCCATACTTTACATACACCTATCCGAATGAGGTGTCGTACGTTATAAGACAGAATAAAATAGAAGACTATGTTAGCACCGCGAATGCTGTAAATAGAAACATCGGCATAGATCTCGTGATTATCCAGCACGAATATGGCATTTATGGCGGCGCAGACGGTGAATATCTGTTAGAGTTTATTGCTCGCCTGAAAAAACCCTATCTGCTTGTCACCCACACCGTTCTTCCCTACCCTACCGCCAGCAAGAAAGTAGTTTTAAGCGCACTGTGCCGGCAAGCAGCAGCCATTGTGTGCATGACCAAGACTTCATCCAGTATGTTGTCTCATGTCTATGGGGCGGCGCCGGAAAAGGTTTATATCATCCACCACGGTGTGCCTGCCTTCAAAATACAAGATAGGAAGTTGCTGAAACAGGAGTATGGTTTTGAGGGGCGGGAGTTGATCACCACCTTCGGCCTGATCGGTCCTGAAAAAGGCATAGAGATCGGCATCAGGGCATTGAAAAGGCTGGTTATGAAGCACAAAAATTTAATGTATTTGATAGTGGGTAGGACCCATCCCATGTTAGTAGAGCATGAGGGAGATCGATACAGGGAAACACTGATTGAACTGGTGCGCAGGTTGGGTATGCAGGACCACGTCGAGTTTGTAAACAAGTTTCTGGAACTGGAAAAACTGGGTGAATACCTGTATATGACCGACGCCTACCTTAGCCCCTATCCCGACCTGAATCAGGCAATCAGCGGGACGCTTGCCTACGCCCTGGGGTGCGGAAGAGCCATTGTCTCCACTCCGTATCTATACGCCCTGGAAATGCTGTCACAAGATCAAAGAGGGTTGGTGGCAGATGATACCACCGCTGAGGCTCTTGCTGAATTGGTCGACCGCGTCCTATCCGAACCCGTTCTCAAACTTAAACTTGAGAAGAGAGCAACTTTGCTGGGTGCAAAAGTCAAGTGGCCATACATCGCAAAACAATATGCAAACCTGGCCGAGAGTCTTCTGGAATCTAAGATAGCCATATAGTTTTTAGATGAAGCTTGAAGAGAGCGCAGGGAGTCTCCAACCCCCCCTAGAACGTCGCTCAATAAAATATACCGGAATTATTAAAGAAGCACTAAATTACTTTTAGTGCCAGGCATCCTCTATTCTGGCAGTCCCTGGATCTTCTTGATAAAGCCATCTAGATTCAAGCCCCTTGGGATATTGACACGTTCGATCCGGTAGGTGTCATCGCCGGTATGGTAGATGCCGCCCGGCAATTTGAGAAAGGCATACCTGTAGTAGCGCTTGGCGATCTCGACAGTCTGCTGGTCATAGTCCCCATTCGGGTAGGCCAGCGCATAGACTTCCCTTCCGGTAAGGGCCTCGATCGCTCGCCTCGATTCTGCGAGTTCATAGTCCTGCTCGTTGGCGCTCAGCGTGTTCAGTGAGCGGTGGGTGACGGTATGGCTCTGAAAACTGACCAGGTCCTCCATATTCACGATCTCATCCCTGTTTAGAAAGCCGGGCTTGCCGATGAAGCTTGATATCAAAAAGACGGTAGCCGGAAAGTTGTATTTTTTCAGGATCGGATAGGCGTTGGTGAAGTTGTCCTCGTACCCGTCGTCAAAGGTAATGATCACCGGTTTGGTATACTGGGCGGCATTTTCGATCTCATCCAGGGGGATCACCGTGTAGCCGCTGCTTTTGAGGTAGTTCATCTGCCTGTCGAATTCCTTGGGCGACACAAACATTGACGTATACGGCCCGTAAAGGTGGTCGTCGATTAAATGATAGTACAGCACCGGAACGGCAACACCTTTTACAGGCGCCACCGGCGCTGCCTGTTCCGACTTGGTTGTTTTTGGCGTCCCGGTTGGCTTTTGTCGGGGGGAGCATCCGTAAGCGCCGGATAACATTAGAAACAGGACAAGCAGAAGAGAAACGAACCTCGTAACCATTTCCGCCCTTCGCTGGAAAAGTAATATCATCACTTTTGCATCCGCTAACAAGGTAGCAGACTTGGATGCAAATTACAAGGCGTAGAAAGGAAATTTTTGTAATAAATGTTTCTGCTGCACGTTAATGGGAAAATAGCATGCAGCCATTTTCATGCGCGGTTTATGATGGACCATCATGGCTGGTTGCTTCGCAAACAGGCACATGGCTAATTCAAACTTCGCTTCGCTGCGTTTGAATTATAACGTGGCTTTTATGCTACAATATGCCCGGAACACGCACTGTCTATAAAAACAGGAACGGGAATGGGGCAACCTGATGACAGAGGAGTACCAGGCGGGAAGCTATGACGTGGTCGTGATCGGGGCCGGGCATGCCGGGTGTGAGGCCGCCCTGGCCAGTGCCCGCATGGGCTGCCACACGCTGCTGATCACTCTGAATATCGATTACGTGGCCCTGATGCCCTGCAACCCTGCTGTCGGTGGACCGGGGAAGGCCCACCTGGTGCGGGAGATCGACGCCCTGGGCGGGGAGATGGGGCTCGTTACCGACCAGACTTATATACAGATGCGGATGCTCAACACTGCCAAAGGCCCGGCGGTGCGGGCGCTGAGGGCACAGGTGGACAAGGCGGACTACATGCGTGCCATGCTCAGGACCCTTCAGGATCAGCCGAACCTGGATCTGAAGCAGGGAACCGCTGAGAGAGTGATCGTGGATGGGGAGAGGGCGGTGGGTGTGGTCACCAGGACGGGTGCCAGGTTTAACGCCACCGCCGTCGTCCTGACCACCGGTACCTATCTGCGGGGCCGGATCATCGTCGGCGACGTCACCTACCCGGGCGGCCCCAACGGACAACTGGCGCCCGGGGAGTTGGCCACCTGCCTGAAAGACCTCGGCTTCGAGCTGGCGCGCTTCAAGACGGGCACACCGCCCCGGATCGACAGGCGCACCGTTGACTTTGACAAACTGACTGTTCAGCCTGGCGACGAGCCACCGCTGTTCTTCTCCTACCTATCTCCCAGGGCGCCCAGAACCCAGTTGCCCTGTTGGCTGGCCTACAGCAACGAGCAGACTCATGCCATCGTCAGGTCAAACCTGCACCGGGCGCCCTTGTTCTCCGGGATCATCGAGGGGGTGGGCCCGCGCTACTGCCCCTCATTTGAGGACAAGGTGATGCGTTTCCCAGATCGCCGGCGGCACCAGGTCTTCCTGGAACCGGAGGGCCGGTTGACCGATGAGATCTACGTCCAGGGCATGAATACCAGCCTGCCTGAGGATGTACAGGTAGCAGTGCTCAGAAGCATGCAGGGTTTGGAAAAGGCGCAAATCATCCGGGTTGGCTACGCCATCGAGTATGACTGCCTGGTGCCCGCCCAACTGGACCCGACCCTGCAGACCAAGAATGTTCACGGCCTCTTCACTGCAGGTCAGATCAACGGCACATCCGGTTACGAGGAGGCCGCTGCCCAGGGGATCATTGCCGGCATCAACGCCGCTCTTCATGTTCGGAGGAAAGAGCCGCTGGTGCTGAAGCGCTCCCAGGCCTATATCGGGGTGTTGATCGACGACCTGGTCACCAAGGGAATCCGCGAGCCCTACCGCATCCTCACCTCACGGGCCGAGTACCGCCTGCTGCTGCGCCAGGACAATGCCGACCTGCGGCTCACCGAATTGGGGCGGCAGGCCGGCCTGGTAAGCGATGAGCGCTACCGGATCTTCCAAGCCAAGTTGGCCCGGTTGGAGGAGGAAAACCGCTGGCTGGAGGAGACGGTGGTCAGGCCGGCGCCGGAGGTTCAGGACTGGCTTGAAAAGAAGGGCAGCGCCCGGCTCAGGGAGCCACTCAGCCTGAAAAATCTATTGAAGCGGCCGGAGATCAGTTGTTCTGACCTGGCCAGGCTTGCCGGCTGCGGGCGCCGGGACGTGCCTGAGGAGATCGCCGAGCAGTTGGAGATCCAGGTCCGGTTTGCCGGTTACCTGGAAAAGCAGGAGAGCCATGTGGCAAGGATGGAGAAGCAGGAAAACAAGCGCCTGCCCGCTGGCCTGGATTACAGGCAGGTGAGGGGGCTGTCCAGGGAAGCCCAGGAAAAACTGAGCCAGGTGCAGCCGCTGACCCTGGGTCAGGCGGCCCGGGTGCCCGGCGTCACCCCGGCTGATGTCTCGGTGCTGTGGGTCTACCTGGAGCAGCGGCGGCGAGCCGCCGTTGCGCAGAAGTCAGAGGCCAGAGGTCAGGGGTTGGAAAAAGATACAGGGCATGCAAATATGACATGCAAGTCTGACATCTGACTTCTATAAAGTCTGGTACTTTCGCTCCTGGCGCACGATTTCGATCAGGGTGGTCATCTCTTCCAGATTCTCCACAATATAGACGCTGCCTTTGGCCTGCATGGCCAGTTCCTCGAGAAACTCCTGGTTGGACGCCACGCCAATACAGATCAGCTTTGCCCGGGATGACGGCACCATGCCGGCGGCTCTCAGGGCGTCCTTGCGCGGATCGATCGTCCACTTGCCAAAGGTGGGGACGCCATCCGTGATCAGGACCAGCAGCGGGTTCCGCACGTGGTGGTTTTTGATGAGCTGCAGGGCTTCCACGATCCCGTCGGCGAGCGGGGTCAGGCCATTGGGATGCATCGACGATCGCAGGCTCAACTTCAGCCGTGTATAGTTGCGGGTAAAGGGGATCACCACCCGGGCCTTGCGGCGCTGGAAGATCACCACGGCGATCCGGTCCCGGGTAGTCAGCAGCAGGTGTTCGGCCAGTTGCCACACCGCCTTCATCTTCGGGCCCGCCATGCTGGCGCTGCCGTCAATGACCAGGCAGACGTCGACGGGCTTGGACATCACCTGTTGGTGCACCCTGATATCGTCCCTGGTCAGCAGGGGGACGCTCCGTTTTTGAAAGAAGCGGTTTTTGGCGGATTGAACGATAGTTTCGGCAACGGCGATGCTGCCCAGCCAGGCATCCTTCAGCGGTGTGGTCGTCTTGCTGACATAGGTGTAGTGTTTCTGCCTGCTTTTTAGATGGCTGCTCCGCACTACCCGGTACCTGGCACTGGGCATGGGCGCCTGCCGCAGTAGCTTGCGCATCTGGGACTCCAGCTCCCGCTGGTGCAGCATGACGAACTCCAACAACTCCTGGCCCTCCTTGGTGAGGGTGTCGGCGAACCAGCCGCGCCTGATCAACCCGGCGTTGGGCATGCCGATGACGAAGTCCCGCATGTGGCCATGCTTGTTGCGAAGGTTTGCCAGGGACTGCTTGCGGCGAAACATGCCCGGCATGAAAGCCTGGAGGAATTCGATCACGTCTTCGGGGCTGCTCAGCATGGTGGTGAGAGTGGTGGCCATGTCCCAGAGCTGGAACTTGTCCGGCTCCAGGCCAAATAGGTAAGCAGAGGCGGGTTGCCTGGCCTTTTTCTCGACGTGAACGACCTTCTCGACCTTTCTGATCTCCAGCGACTGGGATGCCAGCCCGGTTTCTACGGCATCCACCAGGCAGGGAAGAAGGGCGAGGTCGTCGGTAGTAAAGCGATCGAGGAGAATCTGGACGTGACTTTTGCGGCGCGGCTTGGCGGGGGCCTGGCCGGCAGAGCCGGAGCCGGTGATCAAGTCGATCAGGGTGCCGGACCCGGTTCCTGTTTCCAGGTGGATACGTTCTGCATAGGACTGGAACAAGTCCAGGGCGGTGTCTTGTTTGCTGGTGAAGGCCAGGCAGGCGGTAATGGCCTCTTCCATGGCTTTAACCAGCGGTTGGTGCTTTACCACCGCCGGTTCATGAAAGATAGCGACATGGATGATCTGCCCGGGCGTTTCCCGGTGAGCCAGTTCCATACCGGCGTCCCGGTTCACGAGGATGCGGATCTCGCCCGGATGAAGGTAGGTAGACCTGTGTAGATAGGAACTGATGACAGTCGATTCGCCAAGCCGGAAACCCTGCTTCTGGTTCAGGCTTGCAGCGATCTGTCCGCCTAACTCTGTAAGCTGCTGCGGCGTTATTGTGTCAAAAATGAGGAGCCCCGGCATCTACATTCTCCTCACCCAATCGTTCACGAGAGGTCGTGTTCTTTCTTGATCACTCCACTGTCCAGCGCATCACGCAGGTAGCGCGCCTTCTGCGGCGGCGACTCCTCGCCATCCTGTTCATCATTGCCTGTCGTATCTGCGTCCTTTTTCTCCGAGTTCCGGTTGAAAAACTGGGCGAAACGGCTGCTGCCGCCCTTGTTCACGGAAGGGGGGACGGTATAGGCCGTCTTTTCATCGCTTGACATACGGTTGTTGACGGTGTTCATGATCTCCGTCAGCGTGGCCGGGCTGACCCGGTGGTATAACACCAGAGGCAGGACAGCCATGATATCGCTGATCATCATCTGGTTCCGCTTTCTCAGCGCTGCATGGAGCAGGGCCGCCTGGGTGATCGCCTCCAGCGCCCGCAGGCTTTCAATGTTGAAGTTGATATAGATGCTGGCCAGGAAGTTGGTCAGGTATTCAGGCATGGCCAGATCGCTCTGGTCTGCGATGTTGGCGATATCCTGCCGGAACTTCTGGAGGCGTTTGACCTCCTGGGGTGAGAGGTCGCGGTCGCCGTTTGACTGCTCGTTCTTGACGGCCTCGTTGGTCAACAGGATATCGACCACCGCCTCTGTGGTAGAGGGGCGTCCCATCGGCACTACCAGGTCAAAGCGGTCCGAGAGCTGCCGCCTGATCTCGGTCAGGGGGCCGGGCTCTTCATCCGGATTGGAGGCTGCCCAGACGGAAACCGAAACCGGCACCTCCACCACCGGCAGACCGGTCTCCTCGATCTGCACCCGGCCCGGCTTGGTCCCCATCACGTCTAAAAGCACGTCGGTGATCTCCGGCGAGGTATCAGCCAGGCGGTTGATCTCATCCACAAAGATGATCCCACGGTGCGCCTGGGGGATTATGCCGGGCAGCAGGGCGGCCTCCGGCTGGGATGGGTTGGTCAGCTTACCCAGGTCGATGCTGCCCGCAACGGTGCCGATTTTCGCCGAATGGGAGATCTCCAGAAACGGCACCGGTATTTGCTCTGTACCTAGGGCGGCGATCTCTGCCTGTGGCAGGTCTTTGTGGATCGGGCAGTGTGGCTGCCCGGGATCGCAGTTGTAGAGGCAATCCTTGATCCGTGTGATGAGGGGCAGGAACTGCTTGACCGAGCGCATGATGGTGGTCTTTCCGGTTCCCCTGAGCCCTTCTGCGTGGACGTGTAGCGGTGTCCCTCTCAAGGTGGAAACCAGCGACATTTCAACTGCCAGGAAAAGAGGGCTGTTCCCGTTATGTCGCGTCAACTGCAGGTATGTCTTCATGTCTGCGTCTCCCTTTTCATTATGTCTGCGAGTAGTCATCGTGGGAAGCATCACGAAGATATTTTAATCTTTTCTGAGACAAAAAGAAACAAGAATATTTTACGTCGATTCGAGTAATAGCTAGGCATAATGGCAGATGGCGGTCTTTTTCAGGTAGATCTTCCATGATACCCGGCTGCATTAGCATGGTAACGGTTCAACTATTTCTTGAGAAAGGGTGATGGGTATGAGCGAATACAGGGACCAACCGGACGGACACGGTCCACCCTGGGGATGGCAGTCCAGTTTGGAGTACATGGCACGGGAGACGGGCGTCGATTTCAACCGGTTTCTGGAGCTTGTAAAAGATCAGGTCCCGGACGACCGGATGGCGGCCATACTTGGGGTCAGTCCCCGAACTGTCAGGAGCCTGAGAGAACATTTTGCTGAATTCGGCCTGGATTCAGTCCAGGGCCAGGACTGATAGCATAATGCCTGGCAGGGTTTTCTGCAGTAAATTAATGAAATAGAATCTGTCTGAGGGCCGAAGGTTCGTGTCAACTTACCTGGTATGGTATGGTATAATATGCCTGTGTCACTGTTATTACAAAAATGATGATTAAGGGAGTGTGTTCATGAGCCAGAATATCGTTACCCTGACTGACGCCAATTTCAGCGCTGAGATGGGCAAGGAGCCGCTTCCCGTGCTGGTGGACTTCTGGGCCAGTTGGTGCGGCCCCTGCCAGATGATGGCCCCGGTGTTGGAGAAAGTAGCCGAGGATTTTTCCGGGCGCCTGGTGGTAGGTAAGCTCAATGTCGACGAAAATCAGGCCACATCCAGGCAGTTCAACGTGATGAGCATCCCCACCCTGATCATCTTCAAGAACGGGGCGGAGCAAACCAGGATTACCGGGTTCAGGCCACAGGATGAGATCGGCCGGCTGCTCAACCAGGCTCTCACCTAAGCCAACGGCCAACGACTATTATGAGGTTGTCGCAATGGACTTGTTTGAATATGCCCAGGAGAAAAAGGCGGGCTTTGACGGCCCGTTGGCTTACCGCATGCGCCCCAGGACCCTGGACGAGTATGTTGGCCAGGCGCACTTGGTGGGCCCGGGGCGGATGCTTAATGTCGCCCTAAAGGAAGATAGGCTTCCGTCAGCAATCTTCTACGGACCTCCGGGCACCGGAAAGACGAGCCTGGCCTGGATCATGGCGGAAACCACCCGGGCTCGCTTTATTCAGCTCGATGCCAGCAACTCCGGAGTTGCGGAATTGCGCAAGGTACTGGCGGAGGCCCAGGATCGTCTGAAACTGCACGACCAGCAGACCCTGCTCTTCATTGACGAGATTCACCGCTTCAACAAGGCCCAGCAGGATGTGCTCCTGCCTGCGGTGGAAAGGGGATCTGTCGTGCTGGTGGGCGCCACCACCGAAAACCCCTATTTCTCGGTGAATGCCCCGCTCCTGTCCCGGACCCGGGTGTTGCCATTCTACCCCTTGGAACCGGAGCAACTGCGACAGATTTTGGAGAGCGCCCTGACGGATCCCGAGCGGGGGCTGGGAAAACTGCGCATCGAGGTGGCCCCGGAGGCCATCCAGCACTGGCTGCGGGTATCCGGAGGCGATGCCCGGGTTCTGCTCAACGCCCTGGAAGCCTCCCTGCGCATCGCCCGCCAGAAAACCGGCGCCGCCCCGGACAGCGCAATCCGGATCGGAGGCGATGAGGCCGCCGAGGCCGTGCAGCAGCGCCTGGTACTGTATGACAAGGACGGGGATGCCCATTATGATGTGATCTCCGCTTTTATCAAGTCGATGCGGGGGTCGGACCCGGATGCGGTGCTTCACTGGTTGGCCCGCATGCTCAAGGCAGGCGAGAACCCGCGCTTTATTGCCAGGCGCATCGTGATCTGTGCCTCAGAGGATGTGGGGCTGGCGGATCCTCAGGCCTTGGTGGTTGCCAATGCTGCAGCCCAGGGAATCGAGTACGTGGGGATGCCGGAAGGAGAACTGCTGCTGGCGGAGGCAGCGATTTACATTGCCTGCGCACCGAAGAGCAACCGGGCCTACAAGGGGCTCACCGCTGCCAGGCAGGACCTGGAGCGGATGAACATCGGGACCGTACCCAAACATCTTCGGGATGCCAATTACGGGAGCGCCAAAAAACTGGGGCATGGCCAGGGCTACCTGTATTCCCATAATTATCCTGGTGCTTACGTTGCCCAGCAATATCTGCCTGATACCCTCAAGGGAAGGAAATACTACGAGCCTTCGGAATCCGGCCATGAGAAGAAGATCAGAGAGCGCCTGGCACTCCTGCGCGACCCCAAGTAGACGCCATCTGTTTGGTTTCTCCCCCTCAAGGGAACAAACCGGTGCTTCCAGCCACGCCTGAAGGCTAAAGGCGGGGGCTTCAGCACCGGTTTTTTAATGAATTTTTATTTTTAGGGGGGTAATAATAGTAGCAAGGAGATGGGCGAATGCGCAGGGGCCGGGAGATTGTCGGGTTGCCGGTAATCAAGCTGTCAACGGGAAAAGTGTTGGGTTTGGTAACTGACCTCTCCTGGAACCATGATCAAAGAAAAATAAAGGCGATCAGCCTGGACACCGGAGGGGTTGTCTCCAGGGCGGAGCCTATTCCTGTTGGCGATATTGCTTTCATAGGCCAGGATTCAGTGACTGTAGCGGATGAAGCGACGACCGGAGGAAAAGCGAATAGCGACGGCGATAAGAGTATTGGCACTGTTGCCGGTGCCCTGGTGGTGACCGATACCGGGCGTAACCTGGGCACTTTGCAGGACCTGGTGTTCGATGACAATGGCGAATTACTGGTAGGGTATGAGGTCTCGGGCGGCCTCGTCGGAGATTTTATCTCCGGCAGGGATGTGCTGCCGCCGGAGGCGGTTTTGGTCTGGGGAGTGGAAGCTGTTGTGGTAGGGGATTTAAGCGGGAAGGAGGATGCAGAATAATGCAGTGCCCAATCTGCCGGAGCCACCAGACAGGCAAAGTGGGTGCGGATCAGTATTATTGCTGGTCCTGTTTTGTCGAGTTCAGCACCCAAGGGGAGGGAGAAATCTACGAGATCAATGAAGATGGGAGCCTGATGGCCCTTGCTGTTCCCGTCGATGACGGCATGTGAACTGCTCATCATTAAGAGGAGTGGATGCGCGCCTCTTGGTGGAATGTCTCCTGGGTGGCGTCCTTTGATACTCCAGGTCTGGCCTGTTCTCAAACGGCATGCAGTCTTTTGGCGCATGTGTACGTTAGATGCATCATAGATCTGAGGCTTCCGCCCTCGCTTACGCTCGACGCAAGCAAGGTTTTCCATAAAAAAAACCGAGGAGTGATCCAGTTGAACAGGCAAAATTATTGGAGCGGATTGTTTGCCGGCGGGATTATGGGGGTAATTCTGGGTATGTTCTTTGCTTCCCGCCACAGACCACAGCAGAAACTGTTGATGCAGTCGGGAGAGATCGGCAACCGCGCCAGGAAAGTAATGCGCGGGATCTCCCGGGGAATGGGGGATATGTTGCGCCGCTAGGATTGGTAGTTAGTGGTTTTCCAACGACCAATGGCTAACAACCAACCACCATCTAGGAGGCCGGAGCGCATGAAGCGGCAAACTTTTCGCATCATCGTTCTCTGCCTCTTTGGCCTGGCTGCTGCATTCTTTGTATACCTGGTGCGATTACTGCTGATACCGTTTGCGATCGCCGCCTTGATAGCGTACCTGATCTATCCTCTCGTGCGCATGCTGGAAACCCGGGGAGTCAACCGGGCAAAAGCGATTCTGACTGTATATGCCGCGGGGATCATCCTGGCGGGCATTTTTTTGTTCCTGTTCATACCCACCCTGTTCAATGAGACGAGGACATTCGAAAGCATCTTGCCGATTTACAGCAGCACCTGGATGGAGTTTCAGAATTATCTCAACCGCCTTTCCGACAGGGTGCTGCTCCCGCCCGAGGCCCGGCAGATCCTGGCGGAGATGTCCAGCCGCATCCGCAGCGGCCTGTATGAGCGGATGCTCAGCTTCGCCGAGGGCCTGCTCTCACTTCTCGCCCTGCTCCCCAGCTTTCTCCTGGCTCCATTCCTGGCGTATTATATGATCAAAGACTACGAGCGCCTCAAGAAGCGGTTCCTGGCCTTCCTGCCGCCGGAATTCCGCGGTGACCTGGTCCATTTCCTGAGGGAGGCGGACCTGATCTTCAGTAAGTTTTTGCGGGGGCACCTGTTGGTATCTGCAGTGGTTGGTTTTTTGACGGGGTTGGGAGCGGCGCTGATCGGGCTGCGGTTTTTTCTGCTGATCGGTATCTTCACCGCTCTGGCAGACCTGATTCCCTTCTTTGGGCCGATCATCGCCGCCTTTCCGGTGATCGGACTCGCCCTGGTGGAAAACCGTATGAAGGGGATCCTGATGCTGATTGTCTACCTGGCGGTGCAGCAGCTTGAAGGCTGTATCCTGGTGCCACGCCTGTTGGGAGACCAGATGGGACTGCACCCGCTGACGATGGTGCTGGTTTTATTGATCGGGGGATATTTCTTTGGCGCTCTCGGCCTGATCTTTGCGGTTCCGGTGACCTGCCTGATGCGAGTGGGACTGCGTTCGCTCTGGGACCGGAGCATCTAGCCGTTGGTCGTGGGCGTTGCGATTAGTCTTTCCTTTCGAACCGCGCCCGCAAGCGGGCANNCCGAAATACTTGGTTTTATTGACAAAAAATGCTGTCGAAGATATAATAGGCTTAAATTTGCAAGCTCTCGGGGGGTTCTGGAGTTGGTCAGCGGCAACGAATTGAGGCAAAAATTTCTCGAATACTTCAGCAAGCGGGACCATCTCATCCTGCCCAGCGCCTCCCTGATCCCTGAAGATGATCCCACGCTGTTGCTCACCGTTGCCGGTATGGTTCCCTTCAAGCTCTATTTTCAGGGCAAGAAGACACCACCACATCCACGGGTGACCACCGTGCAGAAGTGNNTCGAGATGCTGGGCAACTTCTCCTTCGGAGATTACTTCAAAAAAGAGGCTATTGCCTGGTCGTGGGAGTACCTGACCAGGGAACTCGGACTCCCGCCGGCGGATCTGTGGGTCACCGTCTATACCGACGACGATGAGGCGGCCGGACTGTGGCGGCAGGTAACGGGAATGACAGGGGAGAAAATCGTTCGCCTGGGCGCCGACACCAACTTCTGGGCGGCGGGACCTGTCGGGCCCTGCGGCCCCTGCTCCGAGATCCTGGTTGACCTTGGGCCCGGGCGTGGTTGTGGTCGTCCCGAGTGCGGGGTGGACTGTGACTGCGGCAGGTATCTCGAAGTCTGGAACCTGGTATTCACGCAGTATTTCCGGAATGAGGACGGCCGGCTCACCAACCTGCCCCGCCAGAACATCGACACCGGGATGGGCCTGGAGCGGATCGCCTCCGTCATCCAGGGCGTGCCCAACAACTTCGAGACCGACCTCCTGTTTCCCCTGATCAGAGAGGCCGCCGCGGTGGCGGGGATCGAGTACGGAGCGGCCGCCAAGGATGATGTCGCCCTGAAAGTGATCGCTGATCACGCCAGGGCGGTGGCTTTTCTGATTGCGGACGGAGTGACCCCGTCCAATGAAAGCAGGGGCTATGTCTTGCGCCGTATCCTGCGGCGAGCGGTTCGCTACGGCAGGCTGCTGGGCATAGAGGGTTCCTTCCTGGACCGGATCATCGGCAGAACGATTACCTTATACCAGGACACATACCACGAGTTACGGGAGCATCAGGATTTTATCAGGCGGATCGTGGCCATCGAGGAGGAGCGGTTTGGGGAAACCCTGGAGCAGGGCCTGCAGATCCTGCAGGAGCACCTGAAACGAACGGCGCAGTCCGGGGCCCTGGAATTGCCCGGAAAGATTGCTTTCAGGCTTTATGATACCTTTGGTTTCCCGCTGGAACTGACCCAGGAGATCCTGGAGGAGCGCGGGCTGACTGTGGACATGGAAGGCTTTCGGGCGGCCATGGAGGGGCAGCGGGAGCGCGCCCGGGCATCACGCCTGGAAGCAGCCGCCTGGGCCGCCTTCGGCGCTTGGGATGCCTACCGGGAGCTCGAGACCGCTTATCAGGGCTATCACAGCCTGTCATCCAGCGCTCACGTCATGGCGATTGTCGAGGATGACGCTGACGTGGAAGAGGCGACGGCCGATCACCGGATCCAGGTGCTGCTCGATGCCACCCCGTTCTATGCCGAAGGGGGTGGCCAGGTAGGCGACCTGGGGATGATCAAGGGGCCGTCCGGTGTGGTCGAGGTCGAGGATACTAAAAAAATAGGCAACCTGATCGTTCACCAGGGGCGCCTCCGGCAAGGAGTTCTCCGCAGGGGCGACTTGGTGCTGGCGGAGGTGGACCGTGAGCGCCGGCAGGCGACCGCCCGCAATCATACAGCCACCCACCTGCTGCACCAGGCCCTGCGCACCGTTCTGGGAGAACACGTGCATCAGAGCGGTTCCTACGTGGGGCCGGGCCGGCTGCGGTTTGACTTCGCCCATTTTGCGCCGCTCACTCCGGAGGAATTGCAGCAGGTCGAGGATATTGTCAATCGGGAGATTCTCGGGGACCTGCTGGTCAATGTCTCCGTCACCGACCGGGAGTCAGCCCTGAAGCAGGGCGCCATGGCCCTCTTCGGTGAAAAATACGGTGATCAGGTTCGGGTGGTGGCCATCGGTGATTTCAGCCGGGAGCTCTGCGGCGGAGTTCACGTACGTCATACCAGTGAGCTGGCCCTGTTCAAGATCCTGTCCGACACCGGCATCGGCACCGGAACAAGACGCATCGAGGCCCTGACCGGCGCCGAACTGCTGAAGCACTGGAAGGGACAGGAGCAGGTGGTTGTCCAGGCGGCAGAGGTGTTGAGGGTCGCCCCCGACAACCTGCTGCAGAGGATAGAGCAGCTTCAAAACCAGCTTCGCACGGTCGAAAAGGATCTGGAAGACCTCCGGGGCAAGGCCATGCTGAGCGATGTGGACGCTCTGCTGGACAAGGTTGTAGAGGTGGATGGGGTGAAGCTGCTGGCGGTCAAGGCGCCGGCCACGGATATGGAGGCCCTCCGCAGCCTCGGTGATCTCCTGAAGCAGAAACTGGGCTCGGGAGTGATCGTGCTGGGCAGCACGATTGCCGGCAAGGTCGGGCTGGTCAGCTTCGTCACCAGCGACCTGGTAAAACGGGAAAGACTGCATGCGGGCACTCTCGTTCAGGAAGTGGCCCGGCTGGTGGACGGCGGGGGCGGCGGCAGGCCGGATATGGCCCAGGCCGGAGGCAGGGACCCGGCTCATCTGGACGAGGCGCTCCAGGCTGCGGTGGGGATCCTGGAGCGCCAACTGGCGGCCGGATAGGAAAGAGCAGGCCTCAAAAGGTAACAGCGGCGCTCTTCGGGATGGTTTTTACGAAAATCAGGAGGAATACACCATCTTAAGGAGAATAGAGTTAATAGAGTCATCTGGTAAATATAGATAGAGCTGTTCACCTCCAAAATATGGGGGGATAAAAAGAGGCGCTTCCTCCCCACGCATAAATGCGGAGGTTTCTGCGCTAAAAAAGGAGTGAAGACTGGTGCCGGAAGAATCATTGGATCAAACCATGACCTTCAAGATCAGGGATGAGACCAAG
This sequence comes from Peptococcaceae bacterium, assembly GCA_003132605.1. GTDB lineage: Bacteria > Bacillota > DSM-12270 > Thermacetogeniales > Thermacetogeniaceae > Palsa-1188. Next base: position 21,794 of record PKYJ01000083.1, read on the forward strand.
TCACCGGCGTGTGAGGTTCTGGGCACGGTATACGAGGCGTTGAAAGAAAAGGGATACAACCCGATCAGCCAGTTGGTCGGCTACCTGCTGTCGGGGGATCCGGCGTACATCACCAGCCACCGTAATGCCCGTAACCTGATCAGGAGTTTTGAGCGCGACGAACTGCTGGAAACACTGATCAAAAGTTACCTGGGAAAAGGCGAATAGGTAGACCAGATAGATGGAGTACTGCACCCTGGGTAAAACTGGCCTCAGTGTATCCCACCTCTGTTTTGGAGTGCTGACCATAGGCCCCCTGCAAGCCAACTTGCCCCTGGCAGAGGGTGTTGCCCTGCTGGAATACGCCGCATCCCAGGGGGTAAATTTTTTTGACACTGCCGAAGACTACGGGACCTACCCATATCTCCGGTCTTTACGGCGGAAAGTTAAAGACGAGTCATTGATTATTGCCAGCAAGTCCTATGCCGTGACAGCCCAGGAGATGAGCGTCAGCCTGGACCGGGCGAGGAAAGAGTTGGATCGCGACTACATAGACATCTTTCTGCTGCACGAACAGGAGTCTGCCCTGACTCTGCAAGGCCATCACCAGGCCCTGGAGTTTCTCGTAGAAGCTAGGGAAAAAGGGATAGTAAGAGCGGTAGGCCTCTCCACCCATACGGTGGCGGGGGTGCGGGCGGTGCTGGACAGGCCCGAGATCGACGTGGTGCATCCGCTGTTCAACATCAGGGGGCTGGGCATTCTGGCCGGCTCCCGGGAGGCGATGCTGGATGCCATCAAGAGCGCTTGGGGCCAGGGGAAAGGGGTCTACCTGATGAAGGCCCTGGGCGGAGGCCACCTGTTGCACCAGGCGGAACAAGCTTTGAGCTATGCCTTTGGGCAGGAATGTGCCGCCTCGGTTGCCGTGGGTATGCAGACCCGGGCCGAGATCGATTGCAATGTCGCTCTGGCCTGCGGCCTGCCGGTCCCGGAGCGCGTGCGGGCTGCTGCCGCCCGGCAAGACCGGCGCCTGCACATCGAGGACTGGTGCGAGGGATGCGGCCAATGTGCCGAGATCTGTCCGCAAGGCGCCCTGTCACTGGGTGACGACGGCAAGATCCACGTAGTCGAGTCATCCTGCCTACTCTGCGGTTACTGCGCGGGGGTCTGCCCCTATTTTTGCGTCAAGGTTTACTGAGGTTTTCACCAAGCAAGGGAGCGACCGATGCGGATCATGGGGCTCGATCTTGGCCAGAAGAGAATAGGTGTTGCTATCAGCGACGAGCTCGGGATCACCGCCCAGGCCCTGACCACCCTGGACCGCGGCAGCTTCGAGCATGATTGCGCAGCCCTGAAAGAATTGGCGCAATCGTATGAAGTGGAGCGGTTCGTTGTCGGCTTGCCGCTCAATATGTCAGGTGAACTGGGGCGGTCGGGCGAGGAGTGCATGGCCTATGGCAACAGGTTGGAAGGGCATCTGGGTATCCCCGTGGTGTTTTGGGATGAGAGGCTGTCAACTGTTGCTGCCGAAAAATCCTTGCTGGAGGGGAATATGCGCAGAAACCGCAGGCGCAGAGTGATCGACCGGATTGCCGCCTGCCTGATCCTGGACGGTTATCTGAGAAGTGGGAAGTGGGCGGGTGCCCGCTTTGGCGGGCAGGCTAAAAAATGATGGAGGTGCTTGGACATGGGTTTGGAAGAGGACGAGGTTATTGTGCTCACGGATGATGACGGCGAGGAACACGAATTCAACCTGATCGACACTATTACCGTCGACGACAAGGAATACGCCATACTCCAGCCGGTAGAGGAAGAAGAGGCGATCATCCTGAGGTTTGGCATCGATGATGAGGGCGACGAGGTCCTTTACGACATCGAGGAGGACGAGGAATGGGAAAAAGTTGCCGATGCCTGGAAAGAAATAGACGAAGAGGCCGATGAATGATCAGATAGTAATATCTGTTAATCATCCGGCATATAAATAATGCAGGGGTAGGAATGCAGTGAATCGGTGGAAGAAGGGACCTCCTTGGTCAGGAGATTTTTTGTTGTGTCCAGGAGATTTTACGTCAGGTATATTGTTATTTTGGTTGTGGCAGTGGTCGGGATCGCCCTGTTCGGCGCCTTCAGGTGGAATCAGGCCTGGCAGGGGCGAATCTACCCGGGGGTAAAGGTCGAGGGGATCGGACTGGGGGGTCTGACGGAGCAGGATGCGGAACAGAAACTGGTGTCAACCAGGGATGAACTGCTCGCCTCCAAGGTGAAACTGGTGCTGGGCGATCATGTTCAGCAGGTATCCAGAAGAGATCTCGGGTTTCAACTTGACCCCGTCGAAAATGCTCGTCTTGCAATGATGGTCGGCCGGAGCGGGCCTGTCTGGAAGCGCCCCCAGGAGTTGTGGCAGGCCTTTTATTTTCAGGTGGACGCACCTCTCAAGGTGACACTCGACAACGACAGAGCCAAGTCTGTCCTGCAGACATTTGCCAAGGACCTGTACAATCCCCCACAGAACGCCCAACTGGTGGTGAATGATGCCTACCAGGTCAAGATCATCGAGAGCAGGCCCGGCAAGGTGCTCGCCCTGGATGCTTCGGTCAAGGCCCTGGCGCAGGACACCTATCCCTTTGACGAGGTTGTTGACCTGCCCCTGGTGGATCAGCAGCCCCAGGTGACCACCCAGGATGTTCTGGGCATGAAAGTCACCGGCCTGCTGGCGTCATACACCACCTACTTCGATACCTCGAACGTGAATCGCACCTATAACGTCAATGTGGCTGCGGACGCCCTGGACAACAGCCTGGTCAAGCCCGGCCAGGTCTTTTCTTTCAATCAAGTTGTGGGCCCCCGCAGCGAGGAAACCGGCTACAAGGAAGCTCTGGTGATCGAGCAAAACAAGTTTACCCCGGGAATTGGGGGAGGCGTCTGCCAGGTTTCATCCACCCTCTACAACTCCGTTTTGCTGGCCGGGCTGCAGATAGTCGAACGCAGCAATCATTCCCTGCCGGTGACCTACGTGCCGCTGGGCAGGGATGCCACGGTGGCTTATGGGTTCTACGACCTCAGGTTTTGCAACAACACCGGTGGCTACCTGTACATCAAGACCAGGGCCGGCGGGGGGGTGCTGACCATCGCTATTCTGGGGAATACGGCTGAAAAGAAGAATGTCGACCTGGAGACGGATGTGGACAAGGTCCTGGATTTCAAGGTGGTCACCGAGAACGATCCAGCGCTTTACCAGGGGAAGACCCTGGTGGAGACCGAGGGCGTGAAAGGCTACCAGGTCCGGGCATACAGGGTGATCAACGGGGTCAGAACCTTGCTCTCGGACGATACCTATGCCCCCATGGACGAGATTGTTCATGTGGGGACAATGGTGGCGCCAGAGACACCGCCACCGCCCGGCAACCAGCAGCAGCCGGCCCCGGCTGCGACC
>PKYJ01000083.1:25260-45399 GCA_003132605.1 Peptococcaceae bacterium
ATCAGAACAGCGGGGGAGAGCTGGATGCTGATGGCTAAATCGAGAGGTTGGATCAATCCTTACAACCCGGTCTATTGGGGGGTTGTCTTGTTTTTATGTGGCTGCCTCTGGCTGGGAGCACAGTTTTATATCGATAATATGCTCATCCCTGTTGGGGTGCGCACTCACAGCATCAAGACCAGTTTCGTCACTGTCAGGAAAGGCGCTTCATTGAGAGAGATCGGGGATATGCTGCAGGGTGAGGACATGATCACCAGCAGTTCGTTCTTTGTGTTCTATGCCCAGTTGACAGGAGCGGAGAAGCAGATCGAGGCCGGTTCCTACCAGCTCAGCAATAACCTGTCGATGCGGGAGATCCTGGATCGCATAGTCGGGGGGGACGTGCTAAGCTGCCGGGTGGTCATCCCGGAGGGATACACCACGGACCAGATTGGCAAGCTGCTGGTCAGCAAGAAGATCGTGACCGGCGATGATTGGCAGAATGCATTGGCGACGGAGAACTTTGCGTACCCGTTTTTAAAGGATGCCCCTGCCGGCCCGAAGCGCCTGGATGGGTTTCTCTTCCCTGCCACTTACGACCTGACGTCCGACTTAACCCCCCAGGAGATCCTGGGCTTGATGCTGGGTCGTTTCAATACCGCCTTAACCCCAGACTTGCAGGCGCGCGCCAGGGAGCAGCACCTGAGCATCAGGCAGGTGATCATCCTGGCGTCCATCGTTGAGCGGGAGGCGAAGCTGGACTCGGAACGCCCGGTAATCGCCTCGGTTTTCTTGAACCGCCTCCATATTGGGATGCCCCTGGAGTCTGACGCCACAGTCCAGTACGCCTTAGGCACCCCCAAGGGAAAACTGACTGACCAGGATGTGCGGACACCGTCGCCGTACAACACCTACCTCCACTACGGGTTGCCTCCCGGCCCCATCAGCAACCCCGGCCTGGCATCGATCAAAGCAGTGCTCTACCCGGCCAAGACCAACTATCTGTTCTTTATGGGCAAGGCCGACGGCTCTCACGTCTTCAGCGTCACCTACGGGGAGCAAGTGATCGCCTCGCGGCACTACGTTCAGTAGCATCCGGCAGCTTGCGCCGCATCCTTGCCGTTGTCAAATTCTAAAGCAGATGAATCCAATCACGCCTGCCGTAAAGAATTCTCACGACAGCAACGGTTTTATTCCTTTCTGAAACGATATAAAAGATAATATAATTGTCTACCATTGTTTTTCTAAACCCCTGTGCTGCAAGGTTTTCATCCGAAACCAAGGCATGGCGCAGTGGGAGTTCTGCCAAGCTCATAACGGAAGCTCTGATTTTTCTCACCAATTTTTTAGCCAGCGGTGGCTCCTTTAACTCATGCGCAATATATGAGGATATGCCTATTAGGTCTTGCGTTGCGCTTTGGGTCATAAGAACCTTGTAGCTTTCCATTATTTCAGCCCATTCTGAATTTGACTGAAAGCATCCCGTGCAGGGATAACTTTATTGTTTTTCAAGTCATTCATACCCTCTTCAAGCAATCTATAAAGCTCGCATTTGCCCGCAAGCCTTTCAAAGGTTTCAATGCTCATGACCGCCAAATCACCCTGGCCATTTTTTGTAATATACACTGGCTCAGAATACTTATGGCAAAACTCCGAGATCTCATTATACTTATTTCGTAAATCCGAACTTGGTCTGATAGATGGCATAGGAAACGCCTCCATTATTTAGTATATACATATTCTATCAAAATATTGATATGAAGTAAAGTCACAAGGCGTCGGCGAAGATCACCAGCCGTTTGGAAAAGCTTTTTTGAGCCTCGTTCCAGGTACCGTCGCAGGTGATGAGGTTGAGATGAACACCGTCGCTCTGGCTGAAAACATCGCCGGCGTTCGCCTCCGGGTCATAGGTCCGGCTCTCTCGAATTATAAAGGTGATAGTCGATCCCTTGTCGTCTTCGATGTACAGGTAGTCCCCCGGGCGCAGATCATGCAGATTGTCAAACACTGCCGGCATCCATTCCTTGCTGCTGCGGTGTCCGGCAATCACGGCGCTGCCCTGCTGTCCGGGGCGCGGCCCGAGTTTGTACCAGGCCACATCAGCAAGTTTGTCCGGTACTCCCATCGATCCGTCAGGTATCAGGCCGACATCTTCGATGGCGGCATCGACACCGATTTTGGGGATCTTCAAGCGCACAGGAAGGCCGACGCCCGCAAGTCCCTGATGCTGGAGAGGTGTACTCTGGGCTGGGCTCTGATTGACCGGTTTTCCGTGGAAATTATGCGCAACAAGTAGGAGCGCACATAATGCGCACACGATGAGGGCAATCGCTAATAACGCTCGTCTTGACATGGTTTTTCGACTTCCATTAATTTTTTTGTAATGCCATCAGTTCAACAGTTAGAGCATGGGTACAACTTTGCCGTTCTCGCGCAGCCGCTCTGTCGACATCAGCGATCTGTTTCGCTGTATATTTACCTTTTCCCTGCTCTCAAAACGGTTTTCCTGGGCAGCATAGCTCAGGCTACGGCAGATGTAACAAAGAGAAGCTCCAGGCGATACCCGCCTGGAGCTTCCCGTTCATTCCAACCGCTATCTGGCGGAAAAGATACGTTTTCTTTGAACTACAACAAACGAGAGCAGCGCTATTGATAGGATGCCGGCCGGGAGTGGCCATGGAACACTCGCTCCGCCGGGATCAACCCCCGTTTTTGGCAGCTTCGGAGGCCCGGGCGGTGGGGCCGCGTTGGGACTAGGTGGTGGCGTCGCGTTTGGCCCGGGCGGTGGGACCGCGTTGGGAGGCCCGGGAGGCGGCGTGGGATATTTTCCAGGAGTTAGGGTCGGATTGCCGCCAGACGGATTGCCGCCAGACGGATTGCTACCAGACGGATTGCCGGTATACTGGTTGATGACGGTGACGGTTCTGGCGCCACCTGCCACCAGGTAGACCGTGCCGCTGACGCTGTCGGACGAGTCGAACCCGCTGAAGCTGGGAGTGTAGCTCCCGTAGACGTTGCCATAGACACTGTTGTAGACAGCCTCACTGACCGTGTACGTGCCCGGATCCAGGGTATAGCTGGTGCCGGTCTCAGACCCAGGGCCTTGTTCGACCACCGTCCCGTCGCTGTTCTTGACATACAACGTGAAATCAGACGCTGCCGCCGTACCGCTGTAGACATGCTTGACTACCGTCAGGGTGGCTGTTGTTGGGCTGCTGGGACCACCGCTGCCGGTATGCTGGTTGATGACGGTGACGGTTCTGGCGCCACCTGCCACCAGGTAGACCGTGCCGCTGACGCTGTCGGACGAGTCGAACCCGCTGAAGCTGGGAGTGTAGCTCCCGTAGACGTTGCCATAGACACTGCCATAGACGCTGCCGGAGACATCTTCGCTGACCGTGTACGTGCCCGGATCCAGGGTATAGCTGGTGCCGGTCTCAGACCCAGGCTGTGGGCTCTTGAAGTTGGGGTTGTTGACATCGGTGACGTCAGAGCCGCCAGACAGGACGTGCAGGCTGAAAGCCGATGGCAGCGACACGCCGCCGTAGACTTCCTTGACCACCGTCAGGGTGGCCGTCGTGGGGCCAGTTGGCGGTGACGGCTGCGGATATGTGTTGGTGACGTAGACGGTCTCCGCAACGCCTGCCGCCAGAGCGGTCGTGCCACTGGTATTGTCGTCGAACCCGCCGAATGTGGTGGTATAGCCGCTGGGGGCGTTACCATCATTGGTCTCGCTGACCGTGTACGTGTCTGCAGGCAGGCCGGTAAAGGCGTTGCCGCCAGCAATTGCCTCTTGTGAACCGACCTCACCGCCAGAGTTCGAGACGTGCAGCGTGAAGTCCGATACCGGCACATCACTCCTGCCATAAACCGTCTTGACCACCGTCAGGGCGGCCGTCGAGCCACTGGGTGGGGTTTGTAATGGAGTCACGAAGTTGAAAAGGTAGTGATCTTGCGAGTATGTAGTTGAAGTATCGTGTGATTCATAATCACCGGTATAGAACGTGAAGTCAATATCCTGGTCCAGAATTTGATTGCCGTTCGAGTCTGTTATCCAACTGGCGGGGATGTGCACATGAATCGTATCCTTTGCCGGCAAAGGAGAATCAGAGCCAGTCGAAGGATCGAGGAGCCACAACACATCGGTCGGTGTATCGAGCGGCTGTACATCAAGATTGCCAGTGAGGTCGCCGAAATTATCGGCCGTCATGTAGATGACATCACTGACGCCAGTGAGGTCAGCCGGTGGCGCGTACTCAATGTCCTGGTTGAAGGTCACATCTACCGGGCTGAAAGGTAGAACAACCTGATTGGGATTGTCAGTATTATTAGAAGGACAGGTAACGTACTGCACGTTGCTCTGCCCCAAGGAAACGCCTGCAAAGGCTATCAGAGAAAAGATAAGCGCCAGCAAAAACATAATCGGGTAAACCTTGCGCATTGGTTTCACCTCCTCTCCAGGTACCGTTACCTTACAACATTTTTTGTTAGGCATAACCTAAAAGTAGCGCAAAGAAGCGATGAAAGTGATGATCAGATGTCTAGAAACAAATCATCGTGATGATTGAATGCCACAACACTGAAGATTCAGCCAGGTTAACGTCCGGAGCCTCCGGGTCATTCACTTATAGACCTCCCGCCATTCAAAAGCAGAAGTTGGGGAACGTCTACAGTGATGGTCGAAGCGTCAGGGAACGGAATTGTGTGGTCCAATATCAGCGTTAATTCAGAATCAGGATTCAGAGTGGATCCTTCGGTGTCGAACGATAGGGAGCCGGTCAGTTCTTCATCGTACACGCCGTTGACATAAACCTTTATTGGAGATAGATACTGTTCGAATTGTTGGAGATCATCGAAATTGGGCATATTGACGTTACTAAAGTTGTAATCAAGCTCAAGCGGTTTAGTTTCGTCGCCGACCGCGAGAGGAGTTTCGTTGGTTGGTGTCGTACCGGATGGTTTTAAAATAGTCATATTGGCGCTTGCGTTATTCAAAAAACTTTTTACATAACTTTCATATGCCAGTAAATCAAACTTTTGCTTGCCATTTATATCGGCTATCTTCCACAATCCATTTTCCTCAAGGATCTGAAAGCAATCATCAGTGAGGCAGTTGTCGGACAGGTTGAGCGTCCCATTTTTATATTCTGACGGGATGTATGTCCCTAGATTAGTGAGCCCCTGTAACGGCGAAATATCGTCGATGCTGTTGTCTGACAGGTCAAGGTCCTGAAGGTCGGTGAGATACTGTAGCGGCGTGATGTCGACAATGTTGTTGGTAGACAGGTGAAGTATTTGTAGGTTGGTCAGCGTAGACAGAAAACCGATGCTGCTCAATTTGTTGCTGTCCAGTTCCAGATCGGTCAAGGCGGTCAGGCTGCCGGTGGGAGCGCCGTCTGAGATCTGGTTGTTGTCCAGGTTGAGATAGGTGAGGTTGGCCAGTTTCTGATTGTTCAAGGGCGAGATGTCCGAGATCTGATTGTTGCTCAAGTCGAGATAGGTAAGACTGGTCAGATCTATCAAGGGTGTGATATTCGTGATCTGGTTGGTGGATAGGTAGAGTGTCTGCAGGCCGGTCAAACTGGACAGGGATCTGATGTCGGAGATATTGTTATTGCTAAGATCCAAATAGGTGAGACTGCTTCCGATGCCCAGTAGCCCTGACACATCGCTGATGTTGCAACTATTCAAATGCAGTTCCTGCAACTGCGTCAGGCTACCCAACGGCGACAGATCGGCAGTGACGAGGCCGTTGTCGGTGAGGTCGTTCATATCGAGGTCGAGTGTCTGCAGCTTGGTTAGTCCTTGCAGCGGCGTCAGGTCGCTGATGTTATTGTTATGCAGCGTAAGCTGCGTCAGGTTGTTCGCATACACCAGTCCGCTTATGCTCTTGATCATGGTGCCGAAGTACTGATCTGCTTCATACGGGTATTGCAGGGTTGTCAGGTCATCCATGGCCGGAATAGGCACGTATATGGGTTGGTCAGTCGGTGCGTATAATGCCTGCACAACGACATTGGGGTCTTCATGCTGGTAAATTTCCCTGTCAGATGGAAACTGGAAATTCCACAAATTGTACTTTGCGGTACATGCAGCCTCCAATGCATGCTTGACAGCCTGTTCGAGCACCGGGTCGTCAAAGGGGGTGATGGCCGTGACGGCTTGCGTCGTGAACGAGAACGTGTAGTATGGGAAGATGTCGGCAGTGTTACCGTAAGCAGCTATGCCCCCGTTTAGCGTAACCGTTATGGTATCATCTTCGGGCAGAACGGTGTTGAGAATGAGGGTTTTTTTATCGGAACTCACCGTGGTATTACTGGGGGATGCGATAAAGAACCCGATGTCATAGTATCCAGACGCAGAGATGTAATGACCATATGTATCTGGATAGGCAATGATCTGGATTGGCTCGTCAAAAGTGATTGTAATCTGGGTAGATCCGGGGGACACATTAATGGCGTTTACGGAGGGGGATGTGTTCACCACGGTATCCGCCCGGGCAGGCATTGCTTTCGCCGATAAAATAAACAAAAAAACTAGTAAGAAAAGCCAGAAGCACTTGCGCATGATTGCACTTCCTTTCTCTGTCAACCAAATTGTAATTGACCAATCTCTTTAAGGAAGGATTTAAAAGCACATCTCCTTAATTGGATGTTATGTCAGAAATGTACCAAAATTAAAATTATTCTCTCTTTTTTTAAAAAATCCTTTAAAAATCCTTTGATAAGGTAAAAAATATACTTAATGCCTAAATTATTATGCAATTCCTGCACAACCTCCGGCGGGTTCTAAAGAAGATAAAGTTAGAGAATTATTATTGAGCAGTGGTTCACAAAGCGGCGGGAAAATAGTATGATACTTTTTATATGATGCCCTATCTGTGAGAAGTTGGAGGGAGCAGGTTGGAGGATCAACTGTCAACAGGTCAGGGTCAGCCCTCGAACCAGGTGATTATGAAGCGTATGCGCCTGCCAATTGCCGCCGTGGTCGTTGTCCTGCTGGTGGGCGGACTCTGGTGGTGGCACGAACTGCGGGTCACGTACAGCACTAGTGACGCCCAGGTGGCTGCCGATATATCCGATATCAGCCCCAAGGTTGAAGGACGCCTGGTCAAGCTCTACGTCGCCGAGGGGGATGCCGTGACGGCAGGCCAGGAACTGGCCGAGTTGGATAATGCCCAGTTGGCTGTCGCCGTGGCTCAGGCCGAAGCCGCCCTGGAACAGGCCAAAGCGAATTACGCCAAGCTGCCCGATGATCTCAAATCGGCTCAGGCCAATGTCGACGAGGCTCAGCAGGGCCTGGCGAATGCCCAGGACCAGGCAAAATCGGTTGAGATCGCCCTCGGTGACGCCAAGAGAAACCTTGATGAGACACAGGCGCTTTACTCCGGCGGGGGCGCCTCCAAAGAGGCCCTGGACTCGGCCACCTCGGGGTACGGCACGGCGCAGGCAGGCCTGGATGCCGCCCAGGCCAATGTCTCATCAGCTCAGGCATCCTTACGGAACGCCCAGGCCCAACTGGAAGCGATCGACAATACCGGCGCCGACTCATACCTGGCCCAACTCAAGCAGGCGCAGGCCGCATATGACAACGCCAAGTTGAACTATAACGAATCCCTCATCTATGCCCCCATCAGCGGTACCGTGGTCAGAACGTCTGCAACCGTGGGGGAAACTCTGTCTCCCGGGCAGACGATCCTGTCCATTTCCAATCTCCAGTCATCCTGGGTGGTGGCCTATATAGAGGAGACAGCCTATGGCCGGATCCGTCCGGGGCAGAGTGTCGACGTCAGAGTTGATACGTATCCCGGCAAGACCTTCTCCGGCAAGGTAATCGAACTGGGCGGGGTGACGCAGGCAACAGGGTCCACGTTTCCCACCGAGCAGGATGAATATGGGAACTTCTATAAAGTGACGCAGCGCTTGCCCGTAAAGATCGGGGTCACCAATAAAGACGGCCTGATCTTCAAGCCCGGTATGTCGGTTGATGTCAAAATTCACACGGTATAGCTATTCGACGTTCGAGGTTCTAGGTTCTAGGTTCAATTAAAAGCAAATCAATAATGGCCTACTCGAGGTTTGAGAGGCTCCCCATAAAGCAAAAACTCGGTTTATGATAAGGCGGATACCTTATGATAAGGCGGATATGAACCCTGTAAAAACAGCTAAAAAAATGGAACTATGCGAAGAGATCCCCTGGTCGGTCGTCGTCGTCATTGTCATCGGGACTTTTATGGCGATCCTGGACAGCAGCATCGTCAACGTCGCCCTCCCCAAGATGATGGCGGTCTTTGGCGCCAATACCGACACTATTGCCTGGGTTGTGACCGCCTACATGCTGACCCTGGGGGTGGTCATGCCGCTGTCCGGCTTTCTGGGAGACACCTTCGGCTACAAGCGCTGCTATTTTATGGCGCTCGCCCTGTTCGTGGCAGGTTCCTTCCTGTGTGGATTTGCCTGGAGCCTGGACAGCCTGATCGCCGCCAGGGTGATCCAGGCCGTGGGTGGCGGCATCCTGACGCCGCTCGGTATGGCCATCATCTATAAGACCTGCCCGCGCGCCCGGATCGGGGAGATACTCGGGGTCTGGGGCATCTCCGCGATGGCGGCTCCGGCTATCGGCCCGACTCTCGGTGGATACCTCGTGCAATACGTCGACTGGCGAATGATCTTCTATATCAACGTGCCGATCGGGCTGATCAACCTCTTCCTGGTGTATACAAATCTCGGGGAATCAGAGCTGATCAAGGGGAAGCACTTTGACCTGACAGGAACGATATTTTCTTCCATCGGCTTTTTCTGCCTGTTGCTGGCCACCAGCGAGGCCTCCACGGACGGCTGGGGCTCTCCCTTTATCGTATCGCTGTTCGTCGTCGCTGTTATCAGTCTAACCGCCTTTATCATCAACGAGATCAACCATCCGGAGCCGATCCTGCAACTGCGCCTGTTCAGGAATATGGTCTTCACCATCGCCAATGTGCTGGCATCGATTCTGGCGATCGGAATGTTCGGGGTCACTTTCCTGATGCCGATCCTGATCCAGGGCGTGCTCGGGCAGACAGCCCTGAAGTGCGGGTTGATCATGTTCCCCGGGGCTATCGCTTCAGGATTGATCATGCCGTTCAGCGGGTGGTTCTTTGACCGGTACGGCGCCAGGGGCATTGTCATCACGGGGACAGCCATCATTACCGTGACAACCTTTATGATGCACGCCTTCAACGACCTCACCCCGTTTTCGTACATGACCATGGTGATCATGATCCGCGGTCTCGGCCTGGGTCTCTGCATGATGCCGACGACGAACGCCGGGATGAACGCCGTCCCGCCGCATCTCGTCGGGCGCGCCTCCGCCACCATCAACCAGGTGCGCCAGGTCAGCGCTTCTTTCGGGATCGCCATTCTCACCACGATCATGCAAAACCGCCAGGTATTCCACGCAACTCGTCTGGCCGAGGCGGCGAATATGTCCACCAGCACGGCAGGACTGGCCATGCAAGGAAGGCTGATCGGCCTGGCGTACCAGTTGGGGATGGCCTCCGGCATGTCCCGTGCCCTGGGTCTCGGCCTGGTCTTTATCAGGATGGAATATCTTTCCATGATCCAGGCCATAGATGACGTCTTCATCGTTGCAGCTGTCCTGTGCATGCTGGGCTTTATAATGAGTTTCTTCCTGATGGACGTGAGAAAACGCCACCCTGTACGCAGTGAGGCAGCCGGATCAACCCGGCAGGAAGGCATCGCCCTCGAGGGATAGCCCGGCTCGAGGTTCGAGGCTCGAAGGGGAAAGGCTAATCGAACATTGAGGGTGTTGCAGCCCTGAAAATTAGCCCAGGTTCGGACGCTTCCTCAGGGGAGATTCCTCAGGGAAGGCGGCAAAAGGGCCATCCCTCTGAAGGCTACTTATGATTGGTTTGCGCTTCTTTGGGCTGTTTGCCCTGGGAGGCGAGCAGTTCCGAGACCGTGACCAACTGGTAGCCACGCTGCTTGATACCCTTGATCAGGGTGGGCAGAGCAGCAAGGGTGCCCGCCTTGTCCTCGTGCAGCAGGATGATCGAACCCGGCTGCACGTTTGTGAGCACATTATTGATGATCTTCTCCGGACTTGCATACCAGTCCCCGGGATCGATGCTCCAGAGGACAATTTTCATACCCATCCCATTGATCAGATTGATCAGCGGCTGGTTCAGGTGACCACCCGGTGGTCTGAACAGAAAAACCTGCGTATGTGAATCCCGCTCAATCAACCGCCTGGCCGAAGTGATGTCCTGTATGGCCGCGGCCGGGTCCATTTGCTCAAGATTGCGGTGTTCGAAGGCGTGGCAGCCAAGCTCGTTGCCGCTCCCGGCGATCTTGGCGGCTAGGCCGGAGTTCTCCTGAACATGGCGCCCAACTAGGAAAAATGTGGCATGTGTGCCATACCTGTCAAGCACATCGAGGTACAGAGGCGTGAACTTCCTCGAGGGGCCGTCGTCGAAAGTGATGGCCACCATTTTACCGGCGCCGGGCCAACTATGGACAACTCCCTGTGGGCGTGCTGCCGGCTCCACCGGCGGTGGCGTGGTCTGGCTCCGTATCGAAGTCCGGTTGAGGCCGGTGTCGGCGGCAAACTTATTCAGCAACGGCCCGGCCTTTTGGAAACCGTTGCGGGTACCGGTGTAGTAAGGTGTAAGAACCGCCAGGCACAAAAGAATCAATGCTACTGCGAGGCCGTACTTTTTTGGAACCGGACGCATATTTATGCCTGCTCGGGTTCCGGCACTTCCGGCTCTTCTGTCCGTGGTCTATAAGGCATCTCCTGTGGCACCGGGATTTCCACCACTTCATTTTCAGGCAGCTTACAGATCAGGGTTTTTGACATTATACATCCCTCCATGTCTGTTTCTTCTTATCCATTCCCCCGTTACCCGTTTCCCATTCATGAGAACTCCGGATTAAAAAAATAGAATATTGTCGAGATATATATGATTCTGCTGCAAAAAGTCTCTTTTGGTCAGCTACTATGCTTTATTTTCATGGAACTGCTCGGAGATTTCGGAGTAAATCTGGATTACGACGAAGAGGATCTTGATGCAGACTTGCGTACCATAAGGGGGTTAAAAAGCGGTGGTAATATGTGATACTACCGTGTTGATTGCCCTCGCCCGGATAGGATGCCTGTGGTTGCAGAAAGAGCTGTGGAACGCTATCGTAATTCCCGAAGCTGTCTACCAAGAAGCCTCTAAAGGTGTTCCCGGAAACGATGAGATTGCTCAAGCGGTTAAATCAAGCTGGCTTCAAGTTGGAAAGGTTCAAAATCAAAAAATGGTTCTTCTTCTTCAAGGCAATTTGTGAGGGAAGGGTGAATGCGAGTGTATTATCCTGGCGCAAGAAACAGGGGCGAAAATTATCTTAACTGACGATAAAAAAGCAAGAAAAATTGCTTCTCAGGGTGGTTTTCAAGTCATCGGTACACTTGGTTTACTGGTGATGGCTACTCAAGAAAAGATTATAACCAAGCAGGATACGGCTCAAGCTGTAAACTCACTGGCAAAAACTAACTTTCGCTTATCGGATGGTATCATTCAAAAAGCCTTGAACCTAATCGAAAACATTTAGCACGCCTTTGAATTTGGCAGGTGCCAAGCAACAAAACCATTCCTCATGCCCAGCGTTTGGGCTTTTTTTATACCCCTCTAACCCGGCATAGCCGGACCTAAAAAGGTTAAATAACTTAGACAAGCACCAAATATCGTCAATCCCCATATGATTTAACGGTGACGCAAAAATCCGGAGGGGATTGACGTGCTTTCACAGCTGTTCATGGTAACAGCTATTTCTTTTCTTCAGGGGCTTGTCTTTTTATCCGGCTATATCAGCAACAATGTATTTCCCCAACCACTCTCTGAAACCGAAGAATCCAGTTGCCTGCAGAAGCTGAAGCAAGGCGACGAGGAGGCCCGCAACATACTAATAGAGCACAACCTGCGCCTCGTCGCCCACATAATAAAAAAATTCGATGCCACAGGCGAGGATATCGACGATCTGATCTCCATCGGCACCATCGGGCTGATCAAGGCGATCAACACCTTCAACCTGGATAAAGGGACCAAGCTGGCCACCTATGCGTCCAGGTGTATCGAGAACGAGATCCTGATGTTTCTGCGTGCCGCCAAGAAGAACAGGAGCGAGGTATCGCTCTACGATCCGATCGGGACGGACAAGGAGGGGAACGAGGTGACCCTGCTTGACGTGCTGGGAACCAATTCGGAGGCTGTCTCGGAGATGGTGGAAAACTTCTTCGAGGAGCGGCGCCTGCTGGAAAAAGTGAAAAACCTGAGCAAGCGGGAACGCAAGGTGCTGGAGTTGAGGTATGGCCTGTTTGGCGGGCTGCGGCAGACCCAGCGGGAGATCGCCCGGCTGCTGGGAATATCCAGGAGCTACGTGTCCCGGCTGGAGAAAAGAGCGATCAGGAGACTGTTGACGGAACTTTCCGAGGGCAGCTAGGCTAATACCGTTGAGGCTCCTACCCGAATAATCACCAAAACACTTTCCGCCTTCTGAACCCCTTCACAAAGACTGCAGTCGTGAATCGCCCTGATTCTGCCAAGCCCGGCGCCTCGTCAGGCTCGTGGTTGCCTGAAAGGCTTCCATTGAATAGTTCATGTCTCAGCTCTGATGGCGACCCCAGGCAGGCTGTCATTGCTAAAAGTGGGCTGATATGCTAATATTATCAGGATGGATGCCTGCCGCCGGCGTCAATGGATTGGAAACGCCAGGGCGGCGGTGGCCGGCGCCATGCGGTCAAAACGTCATACGGCGGGTCCTGAGAGTTGAATCAATTGCAGCGGCCATATTATCCTCTGAGCGAGTTTTTGCGGGAGCGGTTTGGGTGCCGCGTCAGCAAAATTCCTGTGCATGCCGGCTTTGACTGCCCCAACCGAGATGGCCGGGTGGGCAGGGAAGGCTGCATCTTCTGCTGGAACCCGAGCTTCAGCCCGGCCCTGCAGGAGTCGCCGGCGTCTTTGACGGAGCAGATCCGGGTCGGCAGGGAAGCGGTCAAAGGCGCTGGCATCGATAGACGCAAGTTCCTGGTCTACTTTCAGTCGTACACAAATACCTATGCCCCGGTTGAAAAGCTACGGAGGCTCTACGACACAGCCCTGGCGGAGCCGGATGTGGTTGGGCTTTGCATTGCCACCCGCCCTGACTGCGTGCCTGGGCCGGTGTTGGACATGCTGGAGGGGTATGCCCGGCGGTGGCACCTGTGGCTGGAACTGGGGCTGCAATCAGCCCATGACCGCACTCTGGCCGTGATCAGGCGTGGGCATACCCGGGCGGCTTTTGAGGATGCGGCTGCCAGGAGCAGCGGCAGGGGGTTTTATGTGTGCGCCCACGTGATCCTGGGGCTGCCCGGCGAGGGGCGCCGGGAAATGATGGAGACGGCTGATTTTTTGAGTTCCCAGCCGGTGCAGGGCGTTAAGATTCACCATCTTCAGATAATCGCCGGCACTCCCCTGGAGGCCATGTACCGGTGTGGCCGGGTGGCGCCGCTGGGCCTCGACGAATACCTGCAGTTGGTCTGCGATTTCTTGGAAAGGCTGCGCCCTGACATTACCATCCACCGCCTGATGGGCGATGTGCTCGATGACAGCTTGCTGCTGGCTCCGCGCTGGCCGGAAGGGAAGGCGCAGGTCATCAGCGCCGTGGAGCGGGAGCTGAGGCTCAGGGGCAGCCGGCAGGGAAGTCGCTGGCTTCCGGACAAGGGGAAGAATGGATGGGGTGGGGCCGATGATGAACTTTGACCTGCTGCGCCCCGGGCGCATCTGTGGTTCCATACTGGATGTATCCCTGCCAGAGCTGTCGCGGATGGGTGTCAGGGGTATCATCATCGATATAGACAACACCCTGACGGAGTGGCACAGCCCCGTCCTGCCGGAGGGCGCCGCAGCGTGGTTGGAGCAGGCGGGGCGGGAGGGCATCCGGCTCTGTTTTGTATCCAACAATTCGGCCAGGCGCGCCCGGGATGTGGCTGACAAGGCGGGCATCCCGTTCGTCGCCAAAGCCCAGAAGCCGAGGCGCCGCAGCTTCAGGAAGGCCATGGAGATCATGGGCACGGCCCCCGGGCAGACGGCGGTGATCGGAGACCAACTCTTCACCGATATCCTGGGGGGGAACCGGATGGGCATGTTGACGATCCTGGTCACCCCGATCAGCAGGCATGAATTCTTTGGGACGCGCTTGATGCGGTTGGTGGAAGCGATCTTTCTCAGGAGATTATAACAATACCCCCACTTTTGAAGTGGGAGTATCCTCAATCAGGCTTGATTTCGGACCGTTCCACCACATAACAGGTGTAATCATTGCTGGGAATAGGCGACCAGGTACACTGCCTCTTTGCGGGAGCGTCCCCGGTTGCGGTTGAGGAATTGCTCAACTTCGATCAGCTTCTTGATCTCCTCTTCGGTGAGAGCGGCGATGAGGAAATTATCTTCCTTGCTGCTTTTTGCCATATTGGTTGACCTCCCTGTGAAATTCATCTTCATTTTAGCCATCCTGAAGGTCTTTTATGTGTGAAAGTTGGGGGGGAAGGATGATGGGTTGTGATTAACGGGAGTACCAGGGTCTACGGGATCATCGGCGACCCCGTGGCCCATTCACTGTCGCCGCTGATGCAGAACAGGGCGTTTGGCGACTGCGGGCTCAACTGCTGTTATGTTCCCTTTCAGGTTGACACAGCCGGGCTGCCGGCTGCTATAGCCGCCGTGCGCGCCCTGGGACTGGGCGGGGTCAACGTCACCATTCCCCACAAGGAGCGGGTGATGGAGCACCTGGACGAGATCGACCGGAGCGCCACCCTGATCGGAGCCGTGAACACCATCGTCAACCGGGACGGGCGCCTCATCGGCTATAACACGGACGGGGCCGGCTTTCTCGCCTCGCTGCATGACGGCGGGTTTGATCTTGGAGGTAAGAGGGTTGTCCTGCTGGGCGCCGGAGGGGCTGCCCGGGCAGTGTCCTTTGTCATGGCGCAATCCGGTATCAGCAGCCTGACCGTCTTCGACGTGATCGGGAGCAAGGCCGAAAAACTGGCGGCAGACCTGGCGCCGGTTGCCGGTTGCCTGATCGCGGCTGGGGAGTTGGCGAGCGACACTTTGCCGGTTGCGCTGGCGGAGGCCGACCTGCTGGTCAATGCCAGCCCGGTAGGGATGTTCCCGAACCATGAGGCGCGGCCTCCGGTTGACCCGCAGCAGTTGACCGGAGGGACGCTGGTTTACGACCTGGTCTACAATCCGCTCAGGACAAAACTGATCAGCGAGGCCGAAGCCAGAGGCTGTCGGGTGTTGAGCGGCGCCGGGATGCTGGTTTACCAGGGAGCGCTCGCCTTTGAGCTGTGGACCGGGCGCAGGGCGCCGGTGGGGACCATGCGTCAGGCATTGGAAGAAGCAGTACAAAGATGAGCGGAGAGAAATGAGGCATTGCAGATGAGGTTTTTGACGGCAGGAGAGTCGCACGGACAGGCTCTGACAGTGATCATTGAAGGCTATCCGGCGGGAGTGCCGTTCGATAGGGTGCTGATCGACGCCCAGTTGGAGCGGCGCCAGGCCGGATACGGACGCGGGGCGAGGATGCGGATCGAGCGGGACCGGGTCGAGGTCCTGGCCGGCATCCGGAACGGGATCAGCCTGGGAAGCCCGATCGCCTTGCTGATCAGAAACCGGGACTGGGAAAACTGGCGTGATGTGATGGCGCCTGATTCCGGAGAGGTCGATCCCGGAAGGGCGGCGGACAAGAGAGTGACCAGGCCGCGGCCGGGGCATGCCGACCTGGCGGGTGGCCTGAAGTACCGCCAGGATGACCTGCGCAACATTCTGGAGCGGGCGAGCGCCAGGGAGACTGCGGCCCGGGTGGCCGCCGGCACTGCCGGGCGAATCCTGATCGAACAGTTGGGATGCAGCATCTTCAGCCACGTGGTACAGATCGGAACAGCGAGGGTTGAAGAGCAGGAACATCCTGACTACGCCACCCTGAAAGAGGGCGCCGCCGCCTCCCCGGTGGCCTGCGCTGACCAGGCCGCCGAAGCAGGGATGATGCGTCAGATCGAAGAGGCATCAGCCGCCGGGGATACCCTGGGCGGGGTTTTCGAAGTGGTCTGTCTCGGCCTGCCACCCGGCCTGGGCAGTCACGTGCACTGGGACCGGCGCCTGGACGCTTCCCTGGCGGCAGCCGTGATGAGCATCCCCAGCGTGAAAGGGGTGGAGATCGGCCTGGGCTTCCGGGGCGCTGCCGTCCCCGGCTCATCCTACCATGATGCCATCCAAGCCGGCCGCGGGCGGGGGTTTTACCGGGCTACGAATCATGCCGGTGGCGTCGAGGGAGGCATGACCAATGGTGAGCCCCTGGTGATCAGGGGGGCGGTCAAGCCGGTGCCGACCCTCGGTAAACCGCTGCCGAGCGTCGACCTCGCCACCGGTGAGAGTGTGGCGGCGGCGGTAGAGCGCAGCGATGCCTGCATCGTGCCTGCGGCAGGGGTGATCGCCGAGGCGATGGTGGCGTGGGTGCTGGCCGGTGCAATCACTGACAAATTCGGCGGAGATACCCTGGAGGAGATCAGGGGTCGGGTGCAGGAGTACCAGGATTATGTCAACCACCGTTAGGTAAAAGAGGAGCAGAGGTGCGGCTATTGATCAGCCAGAACATAGTGCTCACCGGCTTTATGGGGACCGGCAAGACGGTGACCGGCCAGATGCTGGCCGACAGGCTGGAGATGCTTTTCATCGACACCGACAGAGAGGTGGAAGCGGCTACCGGCCTCGACCCGTCCGAGATCTTCCGCCGGTACGGCGAGAAACACTTCCGGGCCGAAGAGAGCCTGGTTGTGGACAGGGTTGCCCGGCTTGAGGGATGCGTCATCGCCACCGGGGGCGGGGTGGTTTTGAATGCTGACAACATGGCGAACTTGCGCAGGAAGGGCGTGATCATCCTGCTGGAGGCCAGGCCGGAGGTGATCGCCAGGCGGGTCTCCCGGGTCGATGACCGCCCCCTGCTCTCAGAAAGCCAGAAGCAGCAGCAACTGCCGGAGAGGATCGAGGCGCTGGTGCGGCAGAGAGCCCCCTATTACGACGATCACGACTTCAGGGTCGACACGTCGGAAGCGAGCCCGGAACGGGTGGTGGCAGAGATCCTGGCCTATCTAGAACGGGGACCGGAAGCAAGAAGTCAGAAGTCAGCGCCGGGACATCTGAGGAGGACAGGCATGGATCAACTGAGGTTGGAACTGGGAGAGCGCAGCTATCAGATCATGATCGGCTTCGCCGATCTGGATCAACTGGGGGCAAACCTGCAGCCGCTGAAGCTGGCCAATCGTATCTGCCTGATCACCAACACCACTGTGGGCAAGCTCTATGGCGGCAGGGTGAAGTCGGTGCTAGCGGATTCCGGCTACACCGTCAGTTATTACGAAGTTCCGGATGGGGAAGAGTACAAGACGCTGCAGTCTGCTGCTGCCATCTATGACTACATGATCGATGCAGGAATGGAGCGGGGCAGCGCCGTGGTGGCGCTGGGGGGAGGCGTGGTCGGCGACCTGGTGGGTTTTGCGGCTGCCACCTATATGCGCGGGATACCTCTGATCCAGGTGCCGACGACCCTTTTGGCCCAGGTGGACAGTTCTGTCGGGGGCAAGGTGGCCGTGAACCATCCCCGGGGTAAAAACCTGATCGGCTGTTTCTACCAGCCCAGGCTGGTCTTTGCCGACCTGCAGACGCTGAGGACGCTGCCGGAGCGGGAAATAATAGCCGGTATGGCCGAGGTGATCAAGTACGGCGTTATCTGGGACTCGACATTCTTCGCATTTCTGGAGCAGCACCTCGGCCGGATCCTTAACCTGGAACCCGACGCCTTGATGGAGACTGTCAAGCGGTCGTGCGCCATCAAGGCGGAGATCGTCTCCAGGGATGAGCGCGAAGATGGCTTGCGCGCCATCCTCAACTTTGGCCATACGATCGGGCATGCCCTGGAGTCTTTGACGAATTACCAGGTGTACCGGCACGGCGAGGCGATTGCTGCGGGCATGGCTGCGGCAGCCACGCTAGCGGCTGGCCGCGGCATGCAGGAGGCGGCGGACAGGGAGCGGCTGGTGGCGCTGCTGAGGCGGACCGGCCTGCCGGTGAGCTTTCCCTATCCTGCCCGGGATCTCATGGGACTGCTGTCACACGATAAAAAAGTGTTCGAGGGTAGGCCGCGTTTCGTTCTGCCTCTGAAGATAGGCGAGGTGGAGATCTGTTCCAACCTGGAAGACGAGGAGATCCTGGCAGCCCTGTCCGAATGCTCCAGGCAGTGAACCCCATCCCCAAGGATAAAAACGGTCTTTGATTGCCGTATGGGAGCAGGAATATGACGGAAAAAAAAGAAATAAGTCTATTAGCATATTGAAGCCTGGGATGAGCCCACTGCTGGGGTATTGTCTCAAGCAAGGAGCGATTGTATGAAAAAAAGCGTGGTTATTTTGATAACACTGGCGGCACTGGGTCTGTGGTTCACTTTTACTGGCAGGGCCTACGCGGAAACCCTGATCCTGAGCGCATCCCCGCTTGAGTGCAACGTCGGAGACACGATCACCGTGACCTATCATGGGGCGCCCGGAAACCCGGCGACTTCCCCCTATCCAGGGGACGCCATCGAGTTGTTTCCGTCCGGTGCGTCCGATGTCAGCCAGGCCGTGGCGGTTCAATATTTGAACGGCAGTATGGACGGCACGCTGACCTTTACCGCTCCTGATCAAGTCGGGACATACAACATCAGGATGCTTGCAGAAGCATCAGCCACCATCGCTGTAACCCCGGACATACACGTGCATACGCAGGCGGTATTGTCCGCCACCCCTGCGGTAGCCGATCCCCATGGAGCGATCACAGTTACCTATTCGGGGGCTCCCGGTACCCAGAGCGACTGGATCGGGATCTTTGAAGCGGATGTGCCGGGTGGTCAATTTGTTGCCAGCCAATCTTTGAACAGCGCCAAGAGCGGCGTGTTGACCTTTAACGCTCCCGATAAACCCGGTACCTACAATTTTCGGATGTTTACCGGTGATGTGCAGGCTGCCCTGGCGACGAGCAATGATGTCCAGGTAGAAAACATGGTGATGGGGACACCGGTTCAGATCGTCCTGCGGGCTTACAGCCCGGCAATGACGGTCAACGGCGCCAATACAATTATCGATCCTGCCAGCGGCGCCGTACCGATCATTAAAAACGGCAGAACCCTGCTGCCCATCAGGGCGATTGTCGAAAGCATCGGCGGTGCAGTCAAATGGGATGCCAACGAACAAGAAATGACTATCCAGGTAGAGAATAGAACCATTCAACTGGGGATCGGGCAAACAACCGCTGTGGTCGACGGCAATAACGTACCGATCGATGTCGCCCCCCAGGTCTTCAACGGCAGCATTTTGCTGCCTTTGCGGTTCATTGCAGAGAATCTGGGCGCCACCGTGCAATGGGATGCAGCGTCGCAGACGGTGACCCTCACCTACAAACGGGGAACTTTTACCCAACAATCATAGAATGCGACCCCTGGCGCAAGGCCAGTGAGCGGAAAGGCTCCGGGTCCTCTTGTCCCGGGCATCGATCAGGACGTCATAATAAGCCCCAGGCTATAGTGCCTAGGGCTTAGACATTCAATACCGGCAAGCTCCGTCCGGTTTCTGGCACGAATCTCTACCGGCGTGAAAGGCAAATAGTAGACGATGGTGTGCCAGGTGACCCGGGAAGTCGAGCCAATCTCTGAATGATTAAAGGAGAGGAGCCGTTACGACGCAAAGGCCGGGTAACCTAATACGGGCATCGTCCAAGGGTTATTAAAGTCCCATCCTTTAAAAGTACTTGAATTCTTCATGGCAGCATCCGGTTCTGGCGTGGCCCCGCTGCTGTCGGTGGTTGTCGGGAGGGTGGTATCACTATCAAAGTAGCAGTTTGATGACTGTCCTCCGAAATTCAGTCCTACCAGGCCGCCGGTTATATCGCTAGTCTCTTTTCCGGTCACGCTTCCTATAGCATAACAGCTCTGGATCGTGCTTACGGCTAAAAACCCTGCCAGCCCCCCGACGGCATCGTTTTTTCCGGTCCCTGTCACGCTTCCGGTAGCATAACTGTGTTGGATCGACCCACTTGCCAGGCCCACCAGA
>PKYJ01000080.1 GCA_003132605.1 Peptococcaceae bacterium
CGGCACCCAGGCGTCTCCCGATTATTCCATCACCAACAACCAGGTGGCGGGGGTCGACGAGGCGGACATTGTCAAGAGTGACGGAAGTTATCTCTATGTGATATCCGGCAGCAAAATCGACATCCTGGCCGCCTACCCCCCGGAGCAGGCCCAGGTGCTGTCCAGCCTGGCCTTCGACAACCCCCCGATGGGGCTTTTCGTATCTGGAAACCGGATGCTGGTGATCGGCCGGCAGGAACCTGAAATGATCCCCATGCAACCGATGCTGCGGACCCCGGGAGTGGCCGCGCCCACCATCTATCCCCTGCCGATCCGCCCGCCATATCAACTTCAGGGCGTGGCAGTGGCCGTCTACGATACGTCGGACAAGAGCAACCCGAAGCTGCTGGATTCGTTCTCCATCACCGGGGCCTCTTACGTGGCCTCCCGGATGATCGGCGGCTACGTCTACCTGATCGCCAACACTCCCCTGGACCTGGGCCAGCCCCAGGGCACCGGGCAGGACAGTGCGAAGCTGCCGGAGATCATCGAGGGGAACGGTAGCGTTACCACCCTTCCGGCCTCGGCCATCCAATACTTCGACATCCCCTATTCCGGCTATCAATACACCATGGTGGAGGCCTACAACCTGGGCGCCGTGACCAGGAAGACGTGCGTCTTCCTGACGGGCGCCACCCAGCAGGTCTTTGCCTCGTCGCAGAACATCTACCTGGCGTCCCCGGCGCCGATCGATCCGCTTCCCCTGCTCCAGAAATACCTGGGCCAGTTGACCCCCCTGCTGCCGGACAGCCTCACCAACCAGTTGACAAACCCCGGCGCCAGCCAGGAGCAGAAGCTGCAGCAGTTGACCGAGGTGCTCTCCATGGGCGCCGGCACCGGGCCGGGCAACCAGGCGGAGATCACCCAGATTGTCTCGGAGATGCAGCACGACCTGGCGTTGACTGAGGACCAGACCCTGGTGCAGAAGCTCCAGATCAGCGGCTATGACACAACTTTTCAGGATCAGGCAGACGTGCCGGGGCAGGTACTCAACCAGTATTCCATGGACGAGCAGGACGGCTACTTCCGGATCGCCACCACCACCAGGGATCCGGAGCAATCGACCAGCAGCAGCAACAACATCTTCGTCTACGGCCCCAAGTTGCAGTTGGTGGGACAGTTGACCGGCCTGGCCCCGGGTGAACACATTTACTCCGCCAGGTTCCTCGGCCAGCGGGCCTACCTGGTCACCTTCCAGCAGGTTGACCCCTTTTTCGTGGTCGACCTGTCCGACCCCGCCTCGCCGAAAGTGCTGGGTGACCTGAAGATCCCCGGCTTCTCCGACTACCTGCAGCCATACGACGAGAACCACATCATCGGCATCGGCAAGAATACGACGCCCAACATCCAGGAGAGTGGGATGCCGCTCCCGACCGGGTTGAAGATCGCCCTGTTCGACGTGACCAACCCGCAGCAGCCGAAAGAGCTCTCCCGGTATGTACTGCCGGATGGCTCCGATTCCCAGGCTCTTTACGACCCCAAGGCCCTCCTGTTCAGCCAGTCGAAAAACCTGCTGGCGCTGCCGGTGACGTCTCCCAATAACTACGGACAATACTACAGTTACTGGCAGGGCGCCTACGTCTTCGACATCTCCCTCGACCAGGGGATCGTTCTCAAGGGCACCATCGAGCACCCGGCGTCAAACACACAGCAGACGGACGGCCAAGTAATCCCGGCGCCAAGCTCATTGCCAACGAGCGGGCAGATGATCCCGGCGCCGACGCCCTACCAACAATACGGCGACGTCCAACGGATCCTGTACATCGGCGACGTGCTCTACACCGTTTCGGACTCTCTGGTCAAGCTGAACGACATCAACAGCCTGGCCGAGCTCAAGGCCCTCAACCTCTGAACCGGCCAGCGCCAACACGGTAGGCCATAAAAGAGACCGGGTGTCCGCCTGCAGGCGGACACCCGGCTTTGTATTTCACAAATTTCTCACTTTCAACTTCTCACATCTCAGATCAGACCGGATTATGTTAACTTCCCGCTTCTCACATCCCGCCTCTCATGCCAGAGGAACGCCTCTCACAGGGTGAGAGTGCCGTTGGGCAGGTTCAGCAGCTTGAGGATCTGCTCCTCCTCCCCGTTTTGGGTATTTATGTAAACTAGGAACACGTCATCCCCCAGCCTGGTCTTGAATTCATAGGTCAGCACTTCCCCCTTGCTGGAGGTGGGAATCAGGGCCAGCCGCTCCGACAGCGCCTGAACCCGGGGGCTGAGCCTTGACTTGGCCTCCGCCGCCGAGATGACCGGGGCGGCAATCACCCTCTGGTGGTGGGCAGTCAGATAACCCAGGGCCTCGTATCCCAGAACCTGTCCGTTATCCAGGGCGACCTGCAGCTTGACCTGGTCCGGGTAGATCATCACGTTGCCCTGCTTGTAGGCGAAGGAGATCGTCGAAATGTTCTGCCCCCGCAAGGTGTAGGTGGGCACGAAGCCGGTCAGCCCCCTGGAGTTCAGGAAATCCTCGGCCCTGGCCAGAGCCTGCTCGTCGCTCAGCTTGGTTGTAGAGACGGTACGCGGGTTGAGCAGGGACACCACCTGTCCGCCCTTCTTGCTGACGTCTACGGTAATGGCGTCCGCGGGCTTGTTGCCAGTGCGAAGCTGGATGCTATATGACGGGATTTTCCCCCGCACCTCGTTGGCAAGAGCCGTCTGCTGCACTGTCACCCCGCCCAGGTCGGCAAAACGCCCGGCGATACCCCTGGCCTGGTCGAGGGTCACCGTGCCCCCGGTCAGGCCCTGGGGTTCCATCTGTTCTATATGGTCCGAGAAGGGTCCGTCATAGACCAGTACCGGCAGTTCGTGAAGCTGGGTCTCCACCCTGCGGAAACTGTTGTCGGCGCTGCTGACCGAGCCTTGCGGCAACTGCCGGTTCAAACCGCTCTGGACCTCCGTCCAGTGAAAGGCGCCCGCGGCCGACTCCCGCTCCACCGTAGACATCTCCTTATTCAGGGAGACAGACGTCTGGTAGAACTGCTGCATGGTCCCCCAGTCCTTGTCGCTCAGGGCCCCGGTCTTGTTGCTCTTGGTCAGCGTATAAGCGTAGCCCCCGACCTGGGACAGAAACTTGGAGGTTCTGGCGACCACGTCGTGGGAGACAGGCAACTGGCTCAGATTCTCCTGGGCGGAGTTGGCGTTGTACCAGAGGTCGGACAGAATGGCGTCCATCTGGTCCGGGGAGCCGCTCACCAGGCCCTTGGACAGCAGCGCCTCGACATTTTTGGTACGCTGCATGGTCTCGTAAAAGGCCCGGCCGTACTTGTTCTGGAGCAGCACATCCGCCTGGCGCCGTTCCCGCAGTTGACCTATTCCCCACAAAACAGTGGCGCACCACAAAACTGCCAGGGCAATAACAGCCACGGTTTGGCGAGATGGTTTCATCCTCTTACTCCTCCAATTTTGGTTGTTGGCCGTGGTCCGTTGAATGCATGTCAGATTACCTGGCAAAAACCTGTTGACCGATCTGGGTCAGGATCTGCCGCGTCCAGACCCAGGGATTGACGCTCTTTGACGGGTTCCAGAAGTACAGGGCGCCATGGGCCGGGTCCCAACCGCTCAGGGCATCGGCGGCCGCCCGGACACAGTCCGAGGTGGGCTGGCTCGCCCAGATCAGACCGTTGGCAACCGACTCGAAGGCGTAGGGTTGAAACATCACGCCGGCCAGGGTGTGCGGGAAGGCGCTGCTCTGCATCCGGTTCAGCAGCACGGCCCCGACGGCGACCTTGCCGTCGTATGGCTCATCTCCGGCCTCCCCCTGGATGACCCGGGCCAGCAGTGATGTATTATCACTGCCTGATTCCGGAGCAGCCTCCGCCATCTGCTGGATCTGGGCCCCGGGTCCCGTAGGCGGCAAAAAGGGGTGCTGGGCGCCGGAGCCAAAGACGTAGTAGACAGTACCGGCAAGCAACAGAACCAGGCAGGCCCAGGCTGCCAGAAATCCCGGCCGTCCTCTCAGATCAGCAAAATTCATCCGGAAACCTCCTGTTCGACACTTCTATAGAGCGGCCGATGGCGATCGTCCACCNNTCCGAACCTTATCCAACAACCATACAGGCACCCATAGTGTGCGAAAAATAATCCGTCCTTATGCAGTTCCCATACTCTGAGAAAAGGAATAGCCATGTTTGTAGCGAAATTTGTTTAAAAGTAGTCCCCCGCCTCACAGCGAGGGTTAGTGATCATCCCCAGGTGGGAGATGAAACGATGTCCATAACCGAACCCAGGCTCCGCTCCGGCGTGGCTAAGCTCAGGCTGTACGGAGAACTGGTCATGTTCAGCCACAGCCTGTTCGCCCTGCCCTTCGGGCTGATGGGGATGCTGCTGGCGGCAAACGGGCTGCCGGGCCTGCGCACCTTTTTTTGGATCCTGGTGTCTTTAGTGGGGGCCCGGAACGCGGCAAACGCCATCAACCGGTTGATCGACCTCCGGTACGACGCTGCCAACCCCCGCACCGCCAACCGCCACCTGCCGCAGGGCCAGGTCACTGCAGGCGAGGTGCTGGGCCTGAGCATCACCGGTTTCGCCCTGCTGTTCCTGGGGGCCTGGCAGTTGAACCCGCTCTGCCTGATGCTGGCGCCGGTGGCGGTGTTGATCCTGGTTAGCTACTCCTATACCAAGCGGTTTACCTGGGCCTCGCACCTGGTGCTGGGCTTTGCCTGCGGCATTGCCCCCACGGCCAGTTGGCTGGCGGTGACCGGCAGTTTTGCCGTCCCCCCTATCCTGTTATCCGGGGCGGTCATGTGCTGGGTCGCCGGGTTTGATATCATCTACGCCACCCAGGATGTGGAGTTCGACCGCCAGGCCGGCCTGCACGCCATCCCCGCCCGCTTCGGAGTTCAGAACGCCCTCCGGATCGCCCGGGGCCTACACCTGGCGGTGATCCTGCTGCTGCTGGCGCTGCCCAGGTTCCTGGCTCCGCCCTATGCCACCCTCGGCCTCTTCTACTACCTGGGGCTGCTGGTGGTGTCCAGCCTGCTCTTCTGGGAGCACCTACTGGTGAAGCCGGATGACCTGAACAGGGTGACCATGGCCGCCTATTATGTCAACCAGATAATCGGAGTGGTGCTCTTGCTGTTCACCGCTCTTGACGTCTTTATTAAAATCTAACAGTCAGGAGTCGAGCAAATGTCCAACAGAGTACCTTCTTCCAGGGTGGAACTGCTCGCCCCGGTCGGCAAGTGGGATGTGCTGGAGGCGGTGATCGCCGCCGGCGCCGACGCCGTGTACCTGGGCGGCAAGAAATACAACATGCGACTGCACAGCAAGGAATTCAACTTCACCGACGAGGACCTGCGGTCAGTGGTCAGTTACGCCCACGAGCGGTCAGTCAAGGTCTACGTCACCGTCAACAACCTGCTCACCAACGCCGAGATCGACGACCTGGGCGGCTACCTGCAGTTTTTGGAGGAGATCGCCACCGACGGGATCATTGCGCAGGACCTGGGAGTGGTCCAACTTGCCCACGACTTGGACCTCAAGGTACCTCTCCACGCCAGCGTGATGATGAACGCCCACAACCTGGAGGGTCTGCAGCTTCTGAAAGACCTGGGAATCAGGCGGGTGATCCTGGGCCGGGAGGTCACCCTGTCCGACATCAAGCTGTGGCACAGCCAGACCGACCTGGAACTGGAGTGCTTCACCCATGGGGACATGTGCTTCTCCCAGAGCAGCCAGTGCTACCTCTGCGGAATGCTGTTCGGCGAGAGCAGCAACCGTGGCCGCTGCCTGAAGCCCTGCCGCTGGCCGTTCGAGCTGATCGACCGGGAGACCGGGTCGGTGCTGGCCCCCGGCGGTGCCGAAACACCGCCCGGCCAGCACTCCGGAAACACGGGGCCTTACTTCCTGGCAGTCAAGGACATCTGCCTGCTGCCATTCCTGCCGGAGGTGATCGACGCCGGGGTCTGCTCCCTGAAGATCGAGGGGCGGATGCGGGAGGCCGGTTTTCTGGGGGACCTGATCGGCTTCTACCGCCGCGCCCTGGACCGCTACTACGCCGACCCCTATGGTTACCAATTCGACTGGGATGAATACCGGGAGCTGGAGCAGATGCGGGTGCGGGACATGAGCCCGCTCTACGCCTTCGGCAACCCGGGGCCCACGTCCGTGGGCTACACCGGGGAGCGCGAGCCGCGCTTCTTCAGCAGCGCCGTGCGCGAGCCCGAGATCACCCAGAGCAATATCCTCGACAACCCCCTGCCCGTTTGGGATATGAGAAGCGGGCGGGTGCCCGCCTTGGCGGGCGCCACCTCTCACATCGCACATCACACATCTCAAAACCGCCCGCGCCTGGCAGTCAAGGCCGGCTCCCTGCCAGCCGCCCTGGCGGCACTGGAGCACGGGGCCGACCTGATCTACACCGGCGGCGAATCCTTCCTCAGCCAGGGCCGGCCCTGGCGCCCCGGCGACTTCGCCGAGCTGCTGACAGCCGCCCGGGCGAGGGCGGTGCCGGGGGCTCAGGGAGCGGACCCGGCGCTGGTAGTCATCGGCACCCCCCGGATCACCATGCCGTCCGAGATGGGCCGGGTGAACCGGTTCCTGTCGGACCTCCTCGAGCTTCAGCCCCAGCCGGACGGGATCCTGGTCACCAACCTGGGCACCATCTTTGCCGCTAGCGCCACCGGTCTGCCCCTCTACGCGGACTACTCCTGCAACATCGCCAACGGTAGGGCGGCCGCCCTGCTGCAGTCGTACGGCGCCGTCCAGACCACAGCCCCGCTGGAGTTCCGGGCGGAGGAGATCCTGGCCCTGCCGGCCAGGTCGCCGCTGGCCCTGGAGGCGGTCGTTCACGGCCAGCTCCCGGGCATGGTCAGCGACCACTGCCTGCCGGCAGCCCTGTTGGATGGAACCACCCGTTTCCAGATCTGCAGCGGATCCTGCCGCAGGATGCGATTCGGGCTGCGGGACGCAGCCGGGATGGTGCACC
Source organism: Peptococcaceae bacterium (assembly GCA_003132605.1). GTDB lineage: Bacteria > Bacillota > DSM-12270 > Thermacetogeniales > Thermacetogeniaceae > Palsa-1188. Next base: position 6,968 of record PKYJ01000080.1, read on the forward strand.
CGCTGGAGATCGACACCAGTTGCCGCAACCACCTGTTCATGGCCCACGAACTCGCCCTCCTGCCCTATCTGCGCTCCTTTTACGGGGCCGGGTTTGGCAGTCTTCGCCTGGAGATCCCGTGTTACAGCGCCGGGGAGGCGGGAGCGGTGACCGCCCTCTACCGGGCCAACATCGACCGGCTCTGGGGAGACCCGGAGGCCTATGAATTTGCAACTGATGATTGGGAGCGGCTGCTGCAGGCAAGAACGGCCACCTTTGGCGCCGGCCCCTACTTGCGGGGGGTCCAGGTGAAAGAGTAACGGAAGGGAGTGTCAACAGTGCCAGAAGGCTTCATGGGACCGGGAGAGATCCTCGACAAGAAAAGGGAGTTTATCATACCCTGCCTAAATCACTTCTACCAGGAGCCGGTACAGTTCGTGCGGGGGCGGGGCCAGTACCTGTATGACAGCAACGGCAGGCAGTACCTGGACTTCTTCGCGGGCGTCTCTGTCATCAACGCCGGCCACTGCCACCCGGAGATCACCGCCCGGATCTGCGACCAGGTCCAGACCCTGCAGCACGTCTGCAACATCTACCTGACCCAGCCGATCGTGGAGCTGGCAGAGCGGTTGGCCGGGATCACCCCGGGCCGGCTGCAGAAGAGCTTCTTCTGCAACAGCGGCAGCGAGGCCAACGATGGGGCGGTCCTGCTGGCCCGGGCGGCCACCGGCCGCAGCGAGTTGCTGGCCCTGCAGGACGGCCTGTGCGGGCGCACCTACCTCGGCATGAGCCTCACCGGCCTGGGCATGTGGCGCACCGACCCCAACCCCGCCGGGGGGATCTCCTTCGTGCCGAACGCCTACTGCTACCGCTGCCCGTTGAACCTCAACTACCCAGGCTGCGACCTGGCCTGCGCCGAGGCGGTGGCCCAGGTGATCGAGACCGCCACCTCCGGTGGGGTGGCCGCCCTGATCGCCGAGCCGATCCAGGGCAACGGCGGTATCATCACCCCGCCGCCGGAATACTTCCGGCGGGTCAAGGAGATCCTTAATAAATACGGCGCCCTGTTGATCATCGACGAGGTCCAGTCGGGCTTCGGGCGCACCGGCAAGTGGTTCGCCATCGAGCACTGGGGCGTGGAGCCGGAGATCATGACCGTGGCCAAGGCCCTGGGGAACGGGGTGCCGATCGGCGCCTTCATCGCCGTTCCGGAGGTGGCGGACCGGTACACCAGGCCCGGGTCCTCCACCCTGGGGGGCAACCCGGTCTCCATGACCGCCGGCCTGGCCACCCTGGATGTCATCGAGAAGGAGAGACTGGCCGAGAACGCCGCCGAGCTGGGCGCATCCTTGAAGGGGCAACTGCTCGAATTAAAAGACAGACACCCGCTGATCGGAGACGTGCGGGGACTGGGGCTGATGCTGGGAGCGGAGCTGGTGAAAAACGGCCAGGAACCGGCGGCAACGGAGACCGACCGGGTGCTGGAACTGATGAAGAACCGGGGCATCATAATCGGCAAGAACGGCCGCTCCCGCAACGTGCTGGCCTTCCAGCCCCCCCTGGTGATCGACGGGGGCGACGTCCTGGAAATGCTGCGCCAGTTGGACGATGTACTGACTGAGGTTGAAGGAAAATAGAGAGAAGGTGGCAAGATGCCGCTTGGCGCCCACATGTCCATTGCCGGAGGCATGGACAAATCAGTTGCACGCGGCAGCAGCATCGGCTGCGAGACAATCCAGATTTTCACCAAGAGCAACCGGCAGTGGCGAGCCAAGCCCCTGGAGGCGGAGGAGGTCGCCCGCTTTCAGGAGGCCCGGGCAGCATCCGGGATCGATCCCATCTTCGCCCACGCCGCCTACCTGATCAACCTGGCATCTCCCGACGACGACGCCTGGGACAAATCGCTGGAGAGCTTCATCATGGAGGTGGGGCGCTGCGCCACCCTCAAGCTCCCCTTCATCGTGGTGCACCCCGGCGCTCACGGCGGGGCGGGCGAAGACACAGGCCTGAGCCGGATCACCCGCGCCCTGGACGAGTGCTTCACCCGGCATAAGGACGAACAGGTAACGGTACTGCTGGAGATCACCGCCGGGCAGGGCTCCAGTATAGGCTACAAGTTCGAGCACCTGGCCGGGATCATGGAGCGCTGCCTCTACCTGGAGCGGCTCGGCATCTGCTTCGACACCTGCCACGCCTTTGCCGCCGGCTATGACCTTCGCACCCCCGAGGGCTACGAGCAGACCATCGCCTCCCTGGACCGCCTGATCGGGCTCGAGCACCTGAAGGCCATCCACCTGAACGACTCCCTGGGCGACCTGGGCAGTCACCTGGACCGCCACGTCCACATCGGAATGGGCAATCTCGGACTGGAGGCCTTCCGCCTGCTCCTGAATGACCCACGCCTGAAGCGCCTGCCGATGGTCCTGGAGACACCAAAGGGGCCGGACATGAAAGAGGACGTCGCCAACCTGTCCACCTTGCGTGGGCTGAGCCGGTTATAATCAACCCGTCCTATAAATACTATGGAGAGAGACCACTTTTTGAAACCCCGCGCATGCCGGGTGCCCACTTGCGGGCGCGGCGCGGGGTGAGCCTCGTTCCCCAGCACTTTCAGTGCTGGGTCACAATCAAGGAAATAAAGGAGGGGGGCGTGCAGTGCTCGCTCTGATCAACGGTAAGATATTGACGATGGAGGGCCACCTCTACGAGAGAGAAAGCGTGCTGCTGATTGAAGGCGGGCGAATCGTCGACTTGGGCAGCGGACGTTCGCTGCCGCCCGGGGCGCAGTTGGTAGACGCCAGCAACCGCTATGTGCTGCCGGGTTATATCGATGCCCACACCCATGTGGGCATCATGGAAGAGATCTACCGGGTGGAGGGAGACGACGCCAACGAGACCTCGGACCCGGTCACGCCCCACATGCGGGCGATCGACGCCATCTATATGGAGGACCTGGCTTTCCAGGACGCGGTCATGGCCGGGGTTACCACGGTGATGACGGGTCCTGGCAGCGCCAACGTCATCGGGGGTGAGAGCCTGGTGATGAAGACCTACGCCCGGACCGTGGATGAGGCTATCCTGAAAAACCCGGTCGGGATCAAGGCAGCGCTGGGCGAAAACCCGAAGCGGGTCTACGGCGAACAGAAAAAGGCCCCCATCACCCGTATGGCCACGGCGGCCCTGCTGCGGGAGACTCTGGTCAACGCCCAGACCTACTGCTCCAAGCTGAGCCGCGCCAAGGACGATCCCTCCAAACGCCCGGACCGGGACCTGAAAATGGAGGCCCTGCTCCCGGTGCTCAGAGGGGAACTGCCGTTGCTGGTACACGCTCACCGCAGCGACGACATCATGACCGCCCTGCGGATCGCCGATGAGTTCAACATCAAGGTCAGCATCCAACACGCCACCGAGGGCCACAAGATCCCCGGGGAGTTGGCCCGGCGGGGTGTCCCTGCAGTGGTAGGGCCCTCCCTGAGCGCCCGGATCAAGGTGGAATTGAAGGACCGCACCTTCGCCACGCCGGGGATCATGGCCAGGGCCGGGGTGAAGGTCGCCCTGATGACCGACCACCCGGTGATCCCGGTGCAGTACCTGCCCCTGACCGCAGTGTTGGCAGTCAGGGAGGGAATGGACGAGGACGAGGCCCTGAGGGCGATCACCATCAACCCGGCGGAGATCCTGGGAGTTGCCGACCGGGTGGGCAGCCTGAGGCCGGGCAAAGACGCCGACGTGGTGGTATTGAGCGGCCATCCCCTCGATTGGCGCACCAAGGTGGAACTGGTGCTGGTGGACGGGGAGATCGCCTATGCCGGCGGCGCTTACACCGAGCTGCAGAACCTGGTCAACCCATCCTCCAGGTCTCCCCGGTAATGCAAGGGGCTCACACTCGCGCCAGGCGGGCATACTATAGGGGACATACCCCCGAGGGGAGCGTGTCCCCATACCCTAGGAAACATTTCTCCGCAGGAGATGTGTCCCCACACCTTGAAAGGGGTCCTTGTCTTGGAAGAGATCAGAGAAAGACTGCTCGATCTGCTTAAGATGATGCCCGAAGATAAACTGCAGGTGCTGCTGGACTTTGCCAACCGGCTGTACAACGAATACCAGGAGGGTGAAGACTCGGACGATGAGTTGCTGATGACCTGAGGCCAGGCAGGCTCCACTACCTCGGGGTCGTAGAGCACCCCTGTCAGGGCAAACTAAAATGAGAGAGCGCCGTGCCCGGATGCTCTCTCATTCGCCTCTTAACCTGTTGCCAGACTCAAAGCAATGCTGCAAGGCAAGCCTGGCTCCGACATGTTATCCCAGGATGGCCTTGATGTCGGCCTCGGGGGTGGTGATCGGCTGAATGTTGTAGTTGTCCTGCAGCACCTTGAACACGTTCGGGGTCAGGAAGGCCGGCAGGCTGGGGCCGATGCGGATGTTTTTGATCCCCAGGTGCAGCAGGGTCAACAGGATGGCTACCGCCTTCTGCTCGAACCAGGACAGCACCAGGCTGAGCGGCAGGTCGTTGACCCCGCAGTTGAAGGCGTTGGCCAGAGCGACCGCCACCTGGATGGCCGAGTAGGCGTTGTTGCACTGCCCCATGTCGATCAGCCTGGGGATGCCGTCGATCTCGCCCAGGTCCTCGTAGTTGAAGCGGTACTTGCCACAGCCGAGGGTCAGGACGACGCAGTCCTTCGGCAGTTGCCGCACGAAATCAGTGTAGTAGCTGCGGCTGGACTTGACACCATCGCAGCCGCCGACCAGGAAGAAGTGGCGGATCTTGCCGGCCTTGACGGCGCCGACGATCTTGTCCGCCAACGACAACACCACCTGGTGGTGGAAGCCGGTCATGATCACCGGGCCAGGGTTGTCCTGCAGCGGCGGCAGCGCCAGAGCCTTGTCGATCACCGCCGTGAAGTCCCGGTTGTCGATGTGGGTCACGCCGGGCAGGTGAGCGACACCGCAGGTGAACATGCGGTCCCTGTAGGAATCCTTGGGCAGCAGGACGCAGTTGGTGGTGCCGAGGATGGCGCCGGAGAACTCCTCGAACTCCCGGCGCTGGTTCTGCCAGGCGGTGCCGTAATTGCCGACCAGGTGCGGGAACTTCTTCAGTTCTGGATAGGCCAGGGCCGGCAGCATCTCCCCGTGGGTGTAGATGTTGACCCCCTTGCCCTGGGACTGCTTCAGGAGTTCGTAGAGGTCGAGCAGGTCGTGGCCGGTGATCAGGATGCCGGGCCCGGCCTTCGTCCCCACCTGGACTCTCGTCGGCTCCGGGGCGCCGAAGCGCTCCACGTGCGCCCGGTCGAGCATTTCCATCACCCTCAGATTCATCTCCCCGGCCTTCAGCACCAGCCCGACCATGCTCTCCAGATCGAAGTTGACATTGGTGAGGGTGGAGAAGAGACTTTCCGCAAAAAAGGCGTCGACCTGATCGTCGCTCGCCCCCAACTCCCGGGCGTGCCAGGCATAGGAGGCGATCCCCTTCAGCCCGATCAGCAGAGTATCCTGCAGGCTGGCGATATCCTCGTTCTTGCCGCACACGCCGGACTTGACGCACCCTGTCCCGTTTGCCGTCTGCTCACACTGGTAACAAAACATGCAAATCCCCTCCTGTTATTGTAATTGCCTTGCGGCCTGGGCCGTTTCCGTAATCCGTCTCCGGGGAAGTGCGAGAACCGTTCTTTTGCTTCCCCAACCACCTAAAGATTGTCGCTCTCATTCCCTTCAATTTCATCCTCTCTAACCCGGAGATTTGCGAGCCATACCGTGTCTCCCGCTATTCGTATCTCCCCTTGCCAATCTCGTTATTCGTTCTCTCGTTTCTCTCTTGTTGCCATATCGGACTATATTAGTCTCCTTAACGGCACACAAAGGCTATCTCCCATGTTCCACCCCCTTCCATCCTTCCTCAATCATTGCCTTTCCCCTCGAACTTCGAACCTCGAGGATTCCCTGACCTGGTCCACCAGGTCTTGCAGGGTGATGCCGGCCATGTGCGAGGCGATCTGCTCTTCCATCCGCAACCAGTTCTGCTTGAGCGGGCAATTCGGCGACCTGGGGCAACCGTCCCGGCCGAGGAAGCACCGGTTCATGGCCAGCTTGCCCTGCATCGTCTCCACGACCTCCAGCAGGGTGACCTCGCCAGGCTCCTTGGCCAGGGAAAACCCCCCCTGGGCGCCGCGGTGGGAGTCGACGATGCCGCGCTTGACGAATTTTTGCAGGATCTTTTGCAGGAATTCCACCGGCACGTCCTGGCTGCCGGCGATCTCCCAGGCGCTGGCGACAGCCTCCCGGTTGGCAGCCAGGTGTACCAGCGCCCTGATGGCGTATTCCGTGTTGCGCCTGATGACCTCCACGAGCGGCACCCCCCTTCCCTATTTAAGACTATTATAGTCCTGTATTAGCAGATCAATCAAGCGGTTGTTTCCCTCAAACAAAAATGTAGTCGCCTGGCAATGTCCTGACCGGCCTGCACATCCGGGGAATACCGGCCCCAGCCGCCAAGGAGCGGAGTCAATTAAGCGATCCGCAGCAAGAGCAACCGGGCATCCTCTTGACCTCTTGATGATAGAACGAGCTTGTCAGGCCATCGTAAATCAACATCTCTTTCACTAGAGGGGTACCGGTTTTTAGAAGCAGCTTGAACACCTCCTGGGCCTGGAGGATGCCGATTATCCCCGGCGTCGTCGTAAATACCGGTATGGGGCCGATAAGTCCGGTTAAATATGGATCACACGAGGATTTGGGAAAGATGCAACAGTAGCAGGGCCCCTTGCCGGGCAATATCGTCATCAACAGACCGCTGAACCCCCTCACCGCCCCCTCGACCAGTGGCTTGCGCAGGGACACGCAGGCGCTATTCACGACATAGCGGGTTTCCTGATTATCGAGGGCGCTCACCACAATGTCATAACCGCTGATTATTTGAGCTGCATTCTCTTCGTCTAATCTTACATTGTAGGTATCAATGCTAATATCGGGATTTAAGGCGGACAAGGTCAGCTTTGCGGATGTTGTTTTTAGTGTCCCTATCCGGTCAGTGTTGTGCAGGATCTGACGTTGCAGGTTTGAAAGCTCCACAACCTGATCATCCACGATTCCTATTGTTCCAACCCCGCCCGCAGCCATGTACAAGGCAGAGACAGATCCCAAACCACCGGCCCCGATTACCAGGACCTTCCCTGAAGCCAGGCGCTGTTGCCCCTCCTCTCCTATCTCGTCCAGGATGATCTGCCTTTCATAACGTGCGCGTTGCTTTTCTGTCAACATTCCATGCTTACCTCCTGGTATCGCTTCACAATCCCAAACAGCTCAACCCCCGCCGATTGCGGGAAAAAGGGAAATTCGATCGCCCTTTTTTAGTATGGCATCTGCTGTAACATGGCAACCGTTGACGAGCATGTTAAAAACCTTTTCCTGCGGAATGGCGAGCCTGTTTAGAAGCAGCCCCACCGAGCAGCCCTCTTGCACTTCTAGCGGGATGTCCTGCCCAAACCTGGCTCCTGGAATGAGATTCTCCAAACCGCCAAAAACTCGAACCTCGACATCCACAGCATTGCGCCCCCCTTGGATTCCTTTCAGTCTTTGAGCAGGAAAAAGGCACCCCAAACGGGTGCCCCATCTCCACCGCTTTTTTAGAAGTTAAAAACCTGGCTCAGCTCTTTTGCATCGATGTCAAACCTGGTGTTGTGCGGTGGGAATTCTTCCAAAACGAAGAATTCAGGCAAAGAGTCATCGGCGCCGGTGAATCCCGCCAGCCGGTTAAACTCCCTTTCCGTCCTGAGAACCTGCTGACCCAGCTTGGTGACATCCTCCGCAGTCATCTGCAACCCATACTGGGCATTCAGCATCGCGATAATGGCAGGGAGGGCTTCGGGATCGTCCAGCACCGCGAAGGCTACAAAGAGGCACAGTCCGGTGCTGTCAATCGCTGCCGTTGCGATCTGGAGGTTACGCGACAGCTCAACCTGGCCATCCGACTTCAGGGGGTCTACATACCCGCCGGATCGCAGAATGTTCGCCGTAACTGCATAGCCTGCGGTATGGTCCGCTCCCATCGGCGAGGTGGCATAGGTGACCCCGTTGCCCTTGCAGGCCCGTGGGTCGTAACCAGGCATGCCCTGTCCCTTTGCAGCCGGAACGTGTGTGATACCGAACACTTTCCCGGCACATACCGACCCGCTGCCAATGATGCGCCCGAGTGGAGTGGCCTTCCCCACCTCTTCCAGCACTTTGACGGCGGCCTCCCCGTCCCCAAAGGGAAGCACCCCCGCATCCATGAGCACACCCAGCGTACACCCTGTTTCGATAGTATCCAAACCCACGTCATTGCAGATGTAATTCAGTTTGGCAACTATATCGAGGTTGGCATTTTCCAGGTTGGGCCCAAGCGCCCATGCCGTTTCGTATTCAATCGGGGCGCATACCTTACCGTCAGGCATCGGGTAGATGTTAGAACAGTGCATCACGCACCCGGGCATACAGGAGTGTGTCGCCTTCCCTCCGCGGGCTACGGCAACCTCGGCCAACTTCTCGCCGCTCACTTCCCTGGCCTGATCGAAGTGACCCGAGTGAAAGTTCCGCGTCGGCAGGGCGCCAATCTCGTTGACGATGTTCATCAATATATCTGTGCCGTAAGCAGCAAGGCCGTTTCCAGTAATAGGGTGCTTTCTGAGGCATTCAGTAAATATCCTGGCCGCAGCCCTGAATTGTTCAACATCCTTGACCCTGGCGCCGAAATGCTCCACGGTATCCACTACAATAGCCTTGACATGTTTAGATCCCATCACCGCCCCGAGACCACCGCGGCCTGCATAGCGGGAGCTGTTTCCGTCATTATCATTATTAGTGACACCTGCTGTCGCCATCAGCATCTCCCCGGCAGGGCCGATAGTGATTATTCCCACTTCCTTGCCGTAACGTTCCAGCAAGACGGTTGTAACTTCGTAGGTGCCCTTGCCCGCCAGATCATTGGCAGGTATCAGATCTGCACCTGCAGCGGACACTTTCACGAGATACCAGTCATCAGTGGAAGGCCTCCCCTCAATGATGACGGCCTTGATGCCAAGGCTGGCAAGTTTCTGAGAGGTGACACCTCCGGCATTCGCCTCTTTAATCCCCCCTGTCAACGGGCTTTTGCCTCCTACCGACAACCGCCCGGATGAGGGGGCCGTGGTTCCGCTCAGAAGACCCGGAGCGATAACCAACTTGTTGAATGGGCCGAGAGGATTACAATCCGGTGGAACCTCATCGAATACTATTTGCGAAGTCAGCGCCCTTCCACCAAGCAGTGAGTACTTTTCAGGCAACTCTTCAAGACGTGCTACCCGATCGGACATATTGACGCGCAATATCTTTCCCATCAATGTCTCCCCCCTTTGTTCAAAATAGTCTCATACTTGTTCTGTTATGGAATCAGATAGGAAGGCACCCATCACGCCGCAATCTTCTTAGCCCCCTCTCACAACAGGGTACCGATGGCCTCTGCGATCAACGCTATCGGTCACTGAGATCTGCTTGCCCAATGATCACCCCTTTCTACAATTCTTGATTAAAACCGCCAGGTATGAAAAAGCCTCCCAGAACGGAAAAAAGCACAGTCCTCTGGACGGTGCTCCTTTCCGTTCTGGGAGGCATGCCAGTTTCCCAACATACCCTATCGGCCCGACGGCCATAGCATCACCTTAGACTATCGGGCTCGGAGCTGTTGAATTGTTGATTCAACTGGGTCTTGGCTTCAGAGGGGGATTGCTTTT
>PKYJ01000146.1 GCA_003132605.1 Peptococcaceae bacterium
GTGCCTGCAGTACCCACTGCTGAAGTGAGGGTAAACCTCGTTGACAAATACGAGGTTTACCCTGGTTCTTTAAGAATTCTCCAAAGTATTACTCGTTGCAGTGCCCTTCATATTGATGTTCATGACATATACTATCTGTGGATCTGAGTTCGCCATCGACAAAATGTTTAATAGCGTCATCGCATGAGCCTTGAACTCCCACAAAAACTTCTATTCCGTTTTCATTGAAAAGCTGCTGTGCCATTTCCCCCATTCCACCTGCAATGATCACGTTTACCCCGAGATCCTTTAAAAATAACGGTATATATCCCGGCCTATGCCCGGGATTAGGCTTGACATCCTGAGACAACACCTTGCCGGCCTCAACTTCATAGATGGCAAATGCCTCGCAATGCCCGAAATGCCCACTCACGTTCTGCCCTTCACTTGCAATTGCCACTCTCATTGTTTTCCTCCTGTTCAATGTGTTTTAATAGTACACTGCAACCGCGTCATGTCTGTCACAGCAACATCCTGCGCAACTCACCGGGCAGATAACTTTCCCACAGAGATCGTCTCATGCAGTTAGGAACAAGCGACTCCTCACCTTTTGCCAGATCGCCTCGATAGCCCTTCCGGCGTCGGTAGCGAGCAATTGCTCGGCAGGCTTCTCCTGCCTGATTATCTCCAGAACCTGCGGATCGAAGGGAATCCTGCCGACCAGATCGATATGCTCTGACGAGCAATAGCCGCCAATGAGATCGCTCAGCTCCGGGCTCAGATCATGCTTGTTGATGCAGACCACAGCTTCGATGCCGAAGTGGCGCGCCACTTTCAGGATGCGTTCGAGGTCGTGCAGCCCGGAAACCGAGGGCTCGGTGACCACCAGGGCCAGGTCGACCCCGCTCAAAGAGGCGATCACGGCGCAGCCGATCCCGGGAGACCCATCGATGATGACCAAATCTTCGCCCCCGGCGAGTTGCTCCGCGTTTCTGCGCACGGCGGACACCAGCTTTCCAGAAGCTTCGGCGCCGATCTCCAGTCGGGCATGCGCAAACGGGCCGTACTGCGTGCGCGACGTTATCGTTACCCCGGTCACAACATCCTCCAACTTGATCGCCTCATTGGGGCAGACCCAGACACAGACCCCGCATCCCTCGCACCTGAAGGGGTCGATTGTCTGATTGGTGATGGCGCCGTAACGGCAATGCTCCTCACATTCACCGCAATCCTGGCATTTATCCCGGTCTATCACCGCCCTCCTGGCGCCCCTGAACTCTTCTTCTTTAAGAAGATCGGGGTGAAGCAGCAGGTGCAGGTTGGGGGCATCGACATCGGCGTCGCAGAGCGCCGCCCGCCGCTCCAGGGCAATGAAACAGGCCGTTATTGTAGTTTTACCGGTCCCTCCCTTGCCGCTGGTGATCACGAGCTGGCGCATCTGCATCGCTCCTCGATGACCCTGTATACCTGGTCGAATTTTTCCTGCCAAAAAGGGATCACCCTGCTGAACGGGATGCCTCTCGCCCCCAGCGAGGCCAGTTGGGTGGAGAAAGGAATCTCCAGCAGAATCGGGACACCGTCTTTGGCGCACAACTCTTCGATCAGATCATTGCCGCCTCCGGCGCGGTTGATGATCACGCCGTGCGGGATCCCCATCTGCCTGACCAGCTTCAGGGCAATCTCCAGGTCATGGCGTCCAAACGGAGTCGGCTCGGTGACCAGCAGGGCGAAATCGCTGCCGCGGATCGCTTCCACGACGGGGCATCCGGCCCCCGGCGGCGAGTCTACGATCACCACACCTCTGCGGTCAAGTTTGCTGACTTCCTTCTTTAGGCGGCGAGTCACCGGTACGGCGAAGGGCTCGCCGATATTGAGCCGCCCCTGCCAGAACTCCAGCCTTTCAAACCGCCCCTTTCAACCGTCCCGATCTGCCTCGGCACTTCCCTGATCGCTTTCTTGGGGCAAACCAGGGCGCAACCGCCGCACCCGTGGCACAACTCCTGGAAGGTCAGCACACCCTCAGCAATCACCGCCAGAGCGCCATACTGGCAAAAATCTGCGCATCTGCCGCAGTAGTCGCACAGTTCCCGGTCGATTTCCGGAACCGGAACAGTCACAAGTATGGCCTCATCAAGCGCCAGATCGGGCTTCAGATAAAGGGCGGCATTGGGCTCTTCGACATCGGCATCGACGAGGATGATCCGCCCCTGTTCCTTTAGCGAGAGCGCCAGGTTGACCGCAACTGTGGTCTTACCGGTACCCCCCTTACCGCTCAGCACCGCGATGACCACTACCGAACCCGCCCCTGCATTCCCTGGTGGGCTCCCCCAGGAGTGTTTATCGGCGCCAGGTCTCCCCGTTTGTACATCTCTATCACCTCGCGGGCGGAAACAACTGGGGCCTGCATGATCCTCAATCCGGCCGCCTCCAGAATCTGATAGGCGTTGGGGCCGCACTGCCCGGTGATCAACGCTCCGGCCCCCAGACCGGTCAAGGCCTGCGCCGCCTTGATGCCGGCCCCTCCTCCGGCCGATGCCCCCGGATTCGGCGTGGTCTCGCACTCCAGCGTCTCCAGATCGACCAGCAGGAAGTAGGGGCAACGTCCGAAGCGGGGGTCCAGAGAGGACTGCAGGTCGGTACCGTTAGTGGTAATGGCAATCTTCATATGACCAAACGCTCCTTTCTTGCTTTAGAAGTTAATTTGATGGTCGTCATGGAGCTTGAAGCACGGCGTTATTCGGCAGTTTCCCTTCTATCCCAGTTGCGGGGTTGTAGGTAAACAACACTGCGCAAACAGCCCTAATTGAATTGTGTAATCTCTTAAACCTTGGTCTGGAGTTGTTCGAGGCGGGCGACAACCTCGGACAGCGGGCCCTCATCCAGCATCTCGACCTGCCCCCGGTCCCCGAAGTTGGTGATCGCCTGATTGATGGGGAGCGTGGCCAGAAGCGGCACGCCCATGGCAGCGCTCACCTG
>PKYJ01000129.1:0-191 GCA_003132605.1 Peptococcaceae bacterium
TGGTCCTTGGAGTTGATCAGGGCTATGAAGGCCTGTAGGGTGGGGAAGGCGTCCCTGGACGACAGGGTGCTGATCTCGCTGACCATGGACTGGTACATGTAGTCCGTCTTGCTGTACCTGGCCCTGCGCAGGTCGTCTTCAGCCGCCCGGATCAGCGGCAGTACGGCATCTCCGTCATCCGGGCAGCAGGC
>PKYJ01000129.1:216-14893 GCA_003132605.1 Peptococcaceae bacterium
AACCTGCCGGACCAGTTTCTCGCTGATCGCTCCGGCAATACTGCGGGCCGATAGTTTATCCTGCCCCGGCAGCACCAGCATGAATTCGTCGCCGCCATACCGGGCGGCGTAACAGGGCTCCCGGACCTCTTTCTGCAACAGCCTGCCGATCGCCCCCAGGATCTCGTCACCCTGCTGATAGCNNAGTTGAGCTGGTCGATGTCCAGCTGATCTCGTCACCCTGCTGATAGCCGTACACCTGGTTGTAGTAGTTGAGCTGGTCGATGTCCAGCAGGGCCAGGGACAGCGGGTGCGTCCCCGCGCCCGCCTGTCGGAGGGAGACGGCCAACTTCTCCTGAAAGAAGCGATAATTGATCAGGCCGGTCAGGGGGTCGTAGTCGGCCAGCTTGAGCAGTTCCCGCTGGGTATGCCGTTCCACCTCGATCAGGCCGCCCACCACCCAGGCCATGAGTGTGGTGACCCCGGTGATGATGATGTTGGCCTGGAGGGCCTCTGCCTGCATGCTTCCGTGCAGCAGGTAGTCCAATAGAAAGAGCAGCCCGCAGGTAAACAGGGCCTCCACGACGCCGACCGTCCGCCCGAAGGCGATGGCGGTGATGATGGCCGGGACGATCAACAGCACCTTGCCCCCGACAAAGCCCTTGCTGTACCAGAGGGAGGCGAAGGTGATGGGAAGTATGATCACCAGAAGCAGGATCTCGGCGAGCTTGGGCTGGTCCATGAAGGTGAACCGGGCCAGCAGCTTGCGGGCGATATAAATGATTATTCCCAGGCAGAATATGATAAATATGAAAACAGATGGGTATTGTAACTGTATTTGCTGTCCCAGCGGGGCACCGAAAAAACTGAAGATGATCATCAGAAAGATCAGCAGGCTGATGATGTAGGTGACCAGGATGTTTTCTGAAATATCGTTGGCTCTCTTGGTTTCCCAGTTGCGCATCTTGATCTCCCTGCGTTCCCGGAATGGTCTCACCATGGATGCCAAATACTAGTTCCATTATAGCATGGCTTCCAGGTAATCGCTAAGAAAAAATAGCGTGGCACCGCGGGCATTGCCCCGGGCGCCACGAGTCAGGAACAGCCACTGCTGCGGTGTTGAGTGCCTACTTCTTCAGGGCGGTGGGCACCCGTTCTCACTTCTCACAACCCAAACCGGACGGCATTGTCACCCCAGATGCCGGCCTTTTCCTCTTCGGTAATGCTGGTGGCCGCCCATTCCTTGTAGTAGCGGGCGGGGGAGAGCAGCGGAAAATCGCTGCCCAGCAGCACCTTGTCGAGCACCCCTGCCAGCCTGGCGGCCGGGTAGACGTCGGGGCGGAAGAGAAACGGTGAGGCTGCCGTATCGTAATAGACGTGGCGCAGGGATTCGCGCAGCTCGGGCATCAGTTCGTAGCAGAACAGGCCGCCGCCCCAGTGGGCGAAGATGATCTTGTTGTCCGGGTTCTGAACCGCGAACTGGTAGGCCTGTTCCGGCCCCATCTTGCCCTTGCCGGGGTAGTAGTGGCCGACCAGTTCATTGGTGTGCATCAGGATGGGAAAGTCCAACTCCCGGCAGAGGGCGGTGAAACGCCCTACCTGGCTCTGGTCGGAAATGTCGATATGAACCGCTGACGGGATGATCTCCCCCGTTCCTTTGAGGCCGGCCTCGCGGCAGCGGACCAGCTCCTGTTCCATGCCCGGGTCCAGGGGAGGGACCACGGCGAAACCGGTCAGGCGGTCCGGGTAGCGCCTGGCCACATCGATGATGTAGTCGTTGCTTTCCCGGCACATTCCCAGGTCGAGGTAGGGAAAACCGAACACCACCGACTTGTCAATCCCGGTCTTGTCCATGTTCTCAAGCAGGGTTTCGGCGGTCGCGAACTTCGATTTGGGGCTTTCGTGCAGCATCTTGAAGTGAGCGTCCCGCTCCATGTTCCTCTTGATGTCCTGGATAAACTCCGGCGACAGGATGTGAACGTGGACGTCTATTTTCACGCCTCTTCACCTCCGGTTGTCTATTTTGTTCTTGTATTCGTTACCGGCGCAGGAAAACCTTTTCGAAAAACACGTTTTTTGCTTGGACGCTCCTGGGATCGGGGGTCGGATCAGGAAGGTATTGCGGTGGCTTACCTGTTTTGCTATGCTGGATGTGAAATCCAGCAGGGAAGCACGTGGAAGCATACGGAAACGAGGAGGAATGATGATGGCAGGAGAAGCTGACGGCGTTTCTTACAAGCTGATCGTCACTGCTGTGGACGGCTCGCCGTCATCCTTGAAGGCGGTGGGTCATGCCGCCATGCTGGCAAGGCTGACCGGGGCGCGCCTCAAAATCATCTATGTGGTGGATACCCACATCACCTTTCAACTGGGTACCTATCAGCAGCTGGCCATGGAGACCCTCGAACAGGACGGCGCCGGGGTGGTTGCCGAAGCGGTGAAGATCGCCGGGGATGCCGGGGTCAGCGACGTCGACGGCGAGGTGATGAGCGGCAGTCCGCGGGTAGTGATCATCGACTGGGCGAAGGAGAATGAAGCCAGCCTGGTCGTCGTCGGTTCCCACGGCTATTCCCGCCTCACCTACATTCTGATCGGCAGCGTGGCAGACTACGTGGTGCACTATTCCCACTGCCCGGTCATGGTAGTGAGGGGGTAGACCGGGTGGCGGTAATCGGCCTCTGCACGCTGGACCTGTTCATGGGCGAGGCGAACTCTCTCAAGGATAAGCGGCGCATCCTCAAGAGCATGCTCGAAAAGATCAGGTCGCGCTTCAACGTCTCCATTGCCGAGGTGGGACAGCAGGACTTGTGGCAGCGGTCAACGGTGGCTTTTGTTTGTGTCAGCAACGAGCGCGCTCATGCCGACCAGATGCTCAGCGCTGTAGTGCGGTTCATGGAACAGATGGACGCCCAGATCACCTCCTATCAGACTGAAATATTATGAATAAAACCCCTCCTTCCATCATAGGATTAATGAGACATTGAAACCATATTAAGGAAGGAGGGGTGAATGTGTGGAATTTTGAGAGGTTGAAAGAGAAAGAAAAGGAACGACGCCTCTTTCACCTGCGGTCGGCGATTCTGGTCGTCATGGTGGCTGCCTTGCTGGTAGCGGGCGGCGGCTGCAACCTGACGGAAAAACTGCAGGCGCTGGGGGGGCAACCCACGGCTAACCAGGACGTGCCCGACCTTGCCACCGGAGGACTGAGCAGTCCGCCGCCCCAGGTGGAAAAAACCAAGGTGACGGTCTACTTCAAAGATAAACAGGGCCGCTACCTGGTGCCGACCACTGTTGAGGTGGACAAGGCGCCGGGGATTGCCGAGGAAGCCTTGGCCGCCCTCTGCCTGGGGCCTGCCCAGGGTGTTGACACCATCGCGAGCATCCCGGTGGGCGTACAGGTGCGCAGCGTCAATATCAAGACCGATGGTACCTGTGTGGTCGACCTGGCGGGGTCTGTGGCCAAGGACAAGCTCAGTCCCAAGGATGAGGCCCTGGCAGTCTACGCCCTGGTGGATACCCTGACAGAGTTCCGCAACGTGAAGCGGGTGCAGCTCCTGGTTGACGGCCAGAAGAAAGATACACTGACAGGGCACATCCCGATCGATGAGCCGATGCTCCGCAACCTGACCTTCGTTAACAAACAGGGATAGGGCCGTTCTTGATGTTGGAAGCGACTACTCAGCCTATTAAAGGTTTAACAGTATCAGGCAGGTAATCCGGGGGTTGGCGCTAGAGAGCTAAAAAATAAACCGGCAGGAGCACTGCCAGTTTATTAGCCGGGTAGGGGTTGAGGCTTATTTGTCCAGGGGGCCGATCGGCAGCACGACTTTCTTGTAAACCGTGTTGAGTACGATCGCCGCCGAGGTATACCAGGCGCTTAAAGCACAGATGATGCCAATGTACCCGCCCAACGTGCCGGCTACGCCAACTCCGAAATTGCCCAGGTCAAGCAGGATGAAGGTGAGTTCCAGGGTGGTGAAGACCACACAGACTCCCACGCTTACCCGGAAGGAACCGATCCACATATAAGTATTGAAGATAGTGAATGCTATCAGGAAGATGCCGAGCGCCGCTCCTGTGGCCGAACCGAAATCTACGACTTTGAGAGCCATCAACAGGAAAACGAAAGCCAGAGACATCCAGAAGGCGCCGTACGTGGAGAAGGCGGTGGCGCCAAAGACGTTGCCTGTCTTGTACTCCTGCTGGCCGGCCAGGAGCTGGGCCAGTCCACCATAGAAAGCAGCCGGCCCCAATACCACCATTGTCGCAGCCGCAGGCAGGAAATGGGCGTTGAACATGCTCAGAATGAAGGTGGTCAGGGCGAACCCTGCCAGCCCAAGGGCTGCAGGATTGGGAGTTGTGGATGCCAGGCTCACTTGCTTTACTTCGTCACTCATTCCAAAACCCTCCCTCACATTGGAATCATTCGATAAATGTCGTTACAGACCAGTGATACCATACCAGGTGACAATAAGACATTGTTTGACAACCCCACAGGAACGATAAAGAGGTCCTACCCGGCTTTCAAACGCTGTTGTTCCACCCCCTCGTGGTGATGCAATGCATGAACTTTATCGCACGAAACAGGCTGGATGGTGGTTCGTCTTGGCAGTAGGGTTCTTCTCGGAGTATGGTGAGATTAGATGAACATATCGGATGAAAACAGGCGTCTTCACGTAGTGAGATCAAGAAATAAGGCGAAGGTGGGCGAATTCAAATAATTATAGTTATTATAAATGGACAGGCAGGGTTTGTAAAGGGCCTTTATTAAAAATTATATACACTCGACACCGAAAACATACCGCGCCCGCAAAAGCGTCCGGCACGGAGGACATGGCGCGGCGGGATGGGGGAGAAGTGCCGGACACACACAGCAAACCCTGTACAAGCCGGGTGAAAAATTGTGATATAATTTAATAGAAGTTGCATAAAGCTTAGGGACACTACAGGGAGGGGATGTTCCCTTTCTTTTTTCCCCAGCACTCAACCCGGCACTATGAAAGGCTTCTGCTACATGCGTCCCCGGCACTAATGAAACGCTTCTGCCGAATTCATCCATGTCAAATATGTCCAAAATATCAAGAAAGCTACCAAACTGCTTTTGTGCCGGGTGAAGATATCAAGGAGATTCCCAAATTACTTCAGTGCCGGGCTGGGTTGTCAGACAGGGAGATTCCAGCATCGGGAAATGGAGATGAAACTCTTTGGACAGTAGTCAACCCATCGGCGTTTTCGATTCCGGTGTGGGTGGTTTGAGTGTGGTCAGGCAGATACTGAAGCAGTTGCCTGATGAGAGCATTGTCTATTTCGGGGATACGGCCAGGGTTCCTTACGGCCCGCGCCCCTCTGCGGAGATTATCGCTTTCGGCGACCAGATCCTCTCTTTCTTGCTGCGGTTTGATGTCAAGGTGGTGGTTGCCGCCTGCAACACCAGCACTTCGGTGTCGCTGCCGGTGCTCCGCCGGAAGTACCACCTGCCCTTGCTGGGCGTGGTGGAGCCCGGAGTACGGGCAGCCCTGCAGGTCACCGGCAACCGGCGGATCGGCGTCCTGGCCACCGCTGCTACCGTCAACAGCGGCTCCTATAATCGTGGCTTCCAGGCTTACGATCCGGGGGTGACGGTGTTTGCCCAGGCCTGCCCCCAGTTCGTTCCCCTGGTGGAGTCGGGGAAGATCGACGGCCCGGAGATCCGGGCCGCGGTCCGGCAGTATTTACAGCCTCTTCAGGATGCCGGGGTGGATACCATAGTGCTGGGCTGCACCCACTATCCCTTTCTGGCGCCGGTGATCAGGGAACTGGCCGGAGAGGCGGTGGAGGTGGTGGACCCGGCTGAAGAGACGGTAAAAGAATTGGCTGCCCTGCTCTCCTTACAGACGGACGCCACCGATGAAGGTGGCCGCGCCCGCGCCCGGCGGGTGCCCACTTGCGGGCACGGACCCGGTACCGCTGCTTACGGGAGACGGGTGCCGCACCCAGAGGGCGCCTCGGCGGGCGAGGCAGCGCAGGGCGGGACAGAGCACCGCTTCTTCGCCAGCGGCGCCACCGCCTCGTTCTACTCCTCCGGCAGGCAGTTTCTGGGTGATTTCCCGTTCCAGGTCGAGCAGGTTAACCTGAACGAGAGTGATTGCGAATGCGGCGCAGGAGGGCAGTAACGTGCGGGAACTCAGCGCAGACCTGATAGCAGCCAGGGTGGCTGCCCTCTGCCAGGAGGCCAATTTTGACCTCCCGCCGGATGTGCTGTCTGCCCTCGATAAAGCCGGGCAGCAGGAGGATTCCCCCACCGGGCGGCGCATTCTGAACGAACTCTGCGCCAATGCCGGGGTTGCTGCTTCGGAGCGGATCCCCCTCTGTCAGGATACCGGAATGGTGCTGGCCTTCGTAGAGGTTGGACAGGATCTTCATGTCACCGGCGGGAGCCTGGCTGAAGCCATCAACCGGGGGGTGGCCCGGGGCTACCGGGATGGCTATCTCCGCGCCTCGGTGGTTGTCGATCCTTTGCGCAGGGTGAACACCGGCGACAACACCCCGGCGGTGGTCTATTACGACATCGTGCCCGGGGACGGCTTCCGGATCACCATCATGCCCAAGGGATTCGGCAGCGAGAACTGCACCGCCCTGGGCATGTTGAAACCTGCGGACGGATTGGCGGGGGTCAGGCAGTTCGTGCTGGCGGCAGTGGATCGGGCCGGGGCGAACCCGTGTCCGCCGATATCGGTAGGGGTCGGCCTGGGGGGAACGGCGGACAAGGCCCTGCTGCTGGCCAAGAGAGCCTTGCTGCGGCCGCTGGATGAGCCCAACCAGGACCCGGACCTGGCTGCCCTGGAAAACGATCTGAAAGTGGCGATCAACGGCCTGGGTTATGGCCCCGAGGGGTTTGGCGGCCGGGTGACCGCCCTGGCCGTGCACGTAGAGACCTATCCAACCCACATCGCCGGGCTGCCGGTGGCGGTGAATATCAGTTGCCACGCCCTGCGTCATAAAACCTGGACATGGTAGTCATCTGTGGAATAGCAGGAGATATTGTAAATGGATGAATGCATGCGGATAAGGGTGCCCTTTGATGCGGAAACGGCCGGGGCGCTGCAGGCCGGACAGCAGGTACTGCTGTCCGGAGTGATCTTCGGGGCGCGTGATCAGGCGCACCAGCGTTTTGCCGAAGCCCTGGCTCGAGGACGGGACCTGCCGGTAGATCTGAGAGGGCAGGTCATCTACTACGTGGGACCGACTCCGGCACGTCCAGGCCGGGTCATCGGAGCGGCGGGGCCGACCACCGGCGAGCGTATGGACGCCTTCACACCAGAGCTGCTGGCCTACGGGGTGCGGGGTATCATCGCCAAGGGCAACCGCAGCCTCGAGGTGATTGCGGCCATCGTGCAGAATGGCGCCGTTTACCTGGCGGCCACCGGTGGGGCTGGCGCCCTGCTGTCGCGCTGCATCAAAGAGGCACAGGCGGTCGCCTATCAGGACCTGGGCACCGAGGCGCTGTGGCGCTTCGTGATCGAGGATTTCCCCGCCATTGTGGCCATCGACAGCCGCGGCCGGAACCTGTATCAGACTGGCCCTGCCGGCTATCGCCAGCCCCATGCCCACTCCCCTGTCAATCAGCGCCCGGCGCCGGGCCGCGGCAGAACATCTTGATCAGCAGGTCGATGGCCTGCACGATGCAGGTGAAGTTTCTCGGCGCCGGCCCCCTGACAACCTCGTCGCAGGCCATGTCCAGGTAGCGCAGGCTGTCCTGGAAGCGCAGCATTTTGGCGCAGGTTTTGGCGGCGGCGCTGATGCTCACGGGATTCAGGAGCCCCTTCTCCTCTAATATCTGCTCCAGCGGGACATCCAGTTTATCGCTCAAAACGACGATGCCTTCAATGGCTTGCTCAAATCCCCCGGGCAGGGCAGTGGCTTGAAAAAGCAGGTCGGCAGCTTCGGCGAAGAGACCCCGCTGCGCCAAGACCGTCCCCAGGGAGTGCATTGCCTTGAAACTTCCCGTCCCCGGGCTGACAAGGTACTTCTGCCAGGGGGCGTCACCCAGTTCCAGGCAGCGGCGCAACAGCGTTTCTGCAGCCTCTGTGTTCCCCAGGGCGCTATGGGCAACTGCCAGTAGGTAAGTCAAATCGGTATAATCCGGGAAGAGTCCCAATGCCTCATCCAGGATTCCCGCTGCACAGTTGTAATCCCGGGTATTGATCAGGGACAGGGCGTAGTAATAGAAAAAGTCCGGTGTACCGGACATATCGGTCAGCTTGCGGCAGGCTGCAAAGCGGTCTGACGCCGCGGCGAAGTCCCGGGCGTAGAAAAGCTCCGTGCCCAGCAAGTAGTTGCAGGTGAGGCGGTCTTCCTGCAGACCCTGGTTGATGGCATCGATTTTCCACTGTCTTTTTCGGTCGATGCTTTTTGGTTCTGATTGATAGTGCAGGTGGTTGACGGTGATCTCTGCCGGGGCAACGGTTTGGCCGGATGCCTGCAGGGATGTGGCTACCTCTTCACCGGCCACTCCCCGGTAGCGGGCAACCGGGCCGTGCCCGCCTTGACGGGCGCCGCGCCGGAACAGCCTGCAGCTTCCGGTAATGTGGCAGTTGGCAGGGGATATGCTGCCATCGAGGAAGGTGCAGATTTTCAGGATATACCCGCCCTCATCCGGCGGTGCCTTCTTGAGCACATCCACAGTCTGTTTTTTGCTCTCTTCCGGCAGCACCTCATCGGCGTCCAGAACCAGGATCCACTCTGCTGAGGCCTGGTCGAGGGCATAATTGCGTGCTTCGGCGAAATTCCCGGTCCACGTGATGGGGAAGACTTTTGCTCCATGCTGGAAAGCGATGGCCGGGGCATCATCGGTGGAGCCCGTATCGACGTAGATCACCTCCCGGGCGATCTCGTTGATGCTGTGAATGCAGTGGCGAATATGGTCCGCCTCGTCCCTGCCGATGATGCAGGCACTGATCCCTGGATAATCCTTGGGGATGGGGCGCCCCTGCAGCCAGTTCCTGAATTCTTCGGCCGAGGCCCCGCAGTAGTTTGTTTCTGTTGGAAACCAGGCGTGAGCGGGGGGCATGGCGAAATACCTCTGCAGGCATTCGCTGGCCTGGGAGTACCAACCGCAGTGCAGGTAACAGAGCATCTCCAGGAGAAACAGGTCGTTGAAATTCCCGTAAATACCCTGGTAGTATTTCAGGTGCCTGACGGCATCACGGTACCTGGACAGGTCCATCAGGGTGGTAGCGGTTCTGAGAGCAAGGATTGGGGCATACCCCAGGTTGGCCGCCGTCAGTTTGGCGGCTTTTAAAAAGCAATCGAGGGCCTTTTCCATTTCCCTGAGGCGGAGGTGCTCCACGCCCAGGTTGTAATAGAAGAAACCGTCTTTTTCTTTATCTGCCGTGATGCCCAGGAGTTTCAGGTTTCTCTTGATCTTTGCCTGGATGTTGGACTGTTGCCCGTTGTAACCGTGGTGGATGATCGAGATGCTGCACTGCCCGATGCTCTGCTGGCCATTATTGGCAATGATCGAAGTGGCGATCTGCTCATGGATCCGGCCCTCGAAACGAAAGGCCTTTCTGTTTCTGAACAGACGCACGCTGGGAACGAGGAGCTTGGAGCCCGTTTCCGTCAGGTTGGACACCTGGATGAAGTAGGCTTCATAGCGGCTGTCCCGGATCAACTCCCTCAGGCCAGGACCACTCCCGGGGGCCAGTTCCTCGTCGCAGTCAAGGAAGAGGATCCAGTCCCCGGTCGCCCGATCGAGTGAGGCGTTGCGGGCGAGGCTGAAATCTTCCTGCCATTCCGTCTCGATCACCGTTGCCCCCACGTCCCGGGCAATGTCTACGGTATCGTCGGTGGAGCCGGTGTCGACGACGATGATCTCGTCCACAAAATTCCTGGCGCTCTGCAGGCAGCGCCCAATATTCCCGGATTCGTTTTTGGCGATCATGCAGAGGCTCAGAGTCATCTGTTCGAAATCAGAGGCCGGATGCCGGAGGTCGGATGCCGGATTCTCTTTCTTTGCTTGCGGGTTTTGCTTCTGCCTTTCTACGATTTCTGCTTGCTTTTCCTCCACTCGCTTCTCTCCCATCGGCGTTTTTCTTCTACTTTTCTCACAGCTTCCGGCTTCTTGCTTCTGACATCTGATTCCAGCAGGCCCTGTTTAAGCCGTTGTGCCTTGTGTCTCAGGGATGTCAACCTGAACAGCTCCTTACGCAGTTCCACCTGTCCATTTTCCAGGTCAAGCATTCTGGTGATGTGCAGCAGGCACTGGTTGGCAAGCTGTTCCAGAGCGCAGGCGGCATAGAGTTCATTGCCGGGCTCCTGCAGACCAGCCTGAGCGAAGTACACGAAGGCCTGGCCATGCCTGTCGAGATTGGCGCATGCCGTGCCGAGCAGGTAGTAGACACCGGCTGTGGCGATACCGCTGTGCAGGGCGCCCTCCAGCTGTTGCAGGTCCTCCCGGCCGTAACCCGCATCCTTGATGTCAAGCAGCAGCCGGGCAATTGCAGGGTGGTCGAGGTGGAAGCTGTTCTCCAGGTATTTTGCCACATCCCCTTCATCCAGGCCCTTTTGCCTCATCAGCGAGCATAACTGGGCAAACAATTCATATGCAGGCCTGATTCTCAATACCTGTTCGAGATAGGCCACGGCCTCATCGAGATCCTGTTGACGGGCGCAGACCTCGGCCAGATTCTGAAGCGCCAGGTGGCCGGTGACTCCCTCGGTGGTGACATATTCCGGCAGGGTATGGAAGCGAAGGCACTTTAAGAAACTGTTTTTTGCCTGCGCCATCAGGTTCAGGTCAAAAAGAAACTCCCCCTTGATAAAGTACAGGTCCGGGTAGTCGGGAAAACAGGCCAGGCCCTCGTCGATCAGGTTGAGCGCTTGCTCGAAGTCACCCAGGTCGCCCAGGCAGATGGCGTAGTTTCGGAAAAAC
Source organism: Peptococcaceae bacterium (assembly GCA_003132605.1). Taxonomy (GTDB): domain Bacteria; phylum Bacillota; class DSM-12270; order Thermacetogeniales; family Thermacetogeniaceae; genus Palsa-1188. The sequence goes on from PKYJ01000129.1 coordinate 11,108, forward strand.
GCCGCAGTAAACATGTCTCCGGGATCGAGATGCTGCCTGACCGCTTCATAATGGTGGCGGGAGTTTTCCAGATCTCCCAGGGCATAGAAGCTGAGGCCGAGATTGTAGCTCAGGAAGGGATCGCCAGGTCTCTCCACCAGTGCCTGCTTGAGGATGGAGATGTTGCGCAGCGTCTTCTCCCTGCGCTGCCCGGCGTGCTGACTGTATCCGTAGTGCATGATCTCCGCATTTGCATGGCGAATGGCGGGAGTGGCATCCCGGGAGCCGGTATCCACGGCGATGGTCTCGTTTACAAAGCCGCAGGCGCTCTCCAGGCATTGCGCCAGATTATCTTCCTCGTCCCTGACGATCACGCAGAGGCGGATAGTGCTCACATCCATACGATCCACACCTGTTATCCAGAGTCGATGGTCACCTAATACGATATGAAAATTTTAGGAGCACTGTTACCTCGGGGGTGTGGCGCCGATCGTTTGGGAACTGCGTAAAAAGTATTCCAGAATCACACTTTGTTGAGACTTCCATATAATGTATTACCAGTCACGTTACGCCAATTGACTGTACTCTTAAAAAATCTTCATCAGGAGGGAAACCATATGCCAATTACACCAGGCGAATGCGGATTCACAGTAGTCGCAGGGGTGACCATGCCAACCTGCCCGCCGTTTACCGCAAAAGACTGCATCCTGGTCAACAAGGTCTACGACCAGTGCTTTACCGAGGAACTCGTTACTAATCAGATACCTGTTTCATCTTCCTGCCCGGGTGTCACCATACCGGCGGGCGCCACCGTTGCCTGCATCCCTATTCCGGGTAGCGCAACCTGCACCTTCGCCGGGACGGTAGCTGTAACGCCGCCGCTGACGCCATTCTTTGAAGAGGTGCTGGTGATCAATTCCTTCGATATCAGTGCTCCCATTCTCGTAGCCGGCGTGACGGTCTGCGCGCCCACCCTCACCCTGACGGGAGCGGCGCGGGCAGATCTGTGGGTGCCGCCCGGAACCACGGTCACGTGCGATATCCTGGCCTTCGGCGACTGCACCTGCACCTTGCTCGCCAGCCCGACAGGCCTGCCGGTAGTGCTCGCCTGCACCGGCAAGATCTGCAAGGAGGTCCAGGTAACTGCCCCCGTGAAACTGCTGGTGCCGACCTACGGCTTCTGTGAGGTTCCGGCATGCACTTTCTTAGCGCAGCCCGGGTTCGCATGCCCGCCCACGCCGCTCTTCCCGCCGGAGCGTTGCCAGGGCACCCCGACGATCACCCTGTTGGGCATGGGCGTCCCTAGCCCTGCTTCGGGCGTGGTGGTTAACATCGTCAGGGCCGGTGTAGTGGTCGCCAGCGCAACTACGAACCTGACCGGAACGGCGAGCTTCCCCACGATCGGCGGCCTAGAGGGCGCCATCGACGTTGTCACGTTCACGTTTCTGGGCAAACTGGTATCGTTCCCGATCCCGCTGGAATTCGTCGACATTGTGGGAGTTGCCCACGACAGTGCCACAACTTGTTCGCTCATATTCACTCAGACCGGAACCACTACGACAGGGTTGCCCATCCTCACCGTCACCATCAACGGCTTCCTGGAGGCCGGGACGATCGACCCCAGGTAAGGCTCGAACCAAGTATCACAGGCATAAGGCAGCGGTTGCCCGCTGCCTTTGCTTTTTCACTCTTTTATTTGCATGCTTTCCTCCGCATCCGGGCTTACGCCCGGCCTGAACGCCGGCTCGAGGCTGGCGCCTCGGCTGAAAGCCCGCCGGCACACCGGGAATGCGGAGCACAGGAGCAGTCAGCGGGCTTTTCAGGAGGATGGGAGCGGATCTTGCTCAGGAATTCACAGGGGTCCTCCACCCAACTGGGCAGCTTGACTGTGCCTTCTCACCCGCCGGCGCCAGGCGGTTTCGGCGGTGGATTATGAATGACTGCTTCGAAACCGGGCCGGCTGGGAATCTGCTCCAATGACAGCGGAGCAGGCGCCGGCGGTTGCATGTCCGCCTGGTATCCGGTACGAGCGGGGTATCGGGCACCATCTGGGTGGGAGACGTTGAAATGCGCCTGGCGTTCCATTCCAGCGGGATACTGCGGCATGTGTTGTTCCCGTCTGACCATTGCAGCCCCACGGGCGTGCAGGATATTCAACACCAACTCAGTCACTTTGGCCGCATTCAATACCTCGGGCTGTTCCTGAACAGGCGGTATTGCAGGCTTCGGGGCGCCTGGCTGCCCTGAATCCCGGCAGGCTGTCTCATCTCTGGCCGGCTTTTCCTCCTCGTGCTGGCTGATAATTTTCTTCACCGACTCAGCCATCGCCTCCAGATCGATGGCCGGCTTTTCATCCTGTCGTTGGCTGATGATTTTCTGCACCTGTTCGGCCAGCGCCTCCAGATCGATAGCCACCTCTTTTTGCTGTATGGCCGCGTCATCTTGTTCCGCAGTTGTGGTTCTGATTTGCGGCAGAGGTTCCATTAAATCCAGGTTCGCGTTGTGGTGGCCTGGTGTGATCTCTGCTGTGATTTGACCTTCTACAAATATTTCAACCCATGTTTTGCGTGAGATAAAGCTTTTTAAAAGTTCCCAGGGCTTCAAGTTCAAAGGCTTGCCAAGCTTGATCCGCACATGTAACGGTTGGACAAAAGCCGGCTGAATATCGATTGTCCCCACAGACAGCATTTCAAGTGTGTCCGACCCGGTGAGCAAGATGGATTCACAAAAAGTACGGGCAAGAACTACGGTGTTGTATCCAGGTTCAAGCTCGTTTACTATATTTGGATAGCAGAAAACCAGATCGTATTTACCGAAGACCAGGATATTTTTTTTAAACATAAGCTCGCAGTGCATGATTGCATTGTCGATTTGACAGGAAACGGGGTAGCCTGGAAGAGGAACATAAAATGTGGATAGGAAGTCCTTTTCAACAGAGGCGCTGATCTGTCCGGTCACTGTACTCACCTCGTTTTGGTCGTTGGCAACTGGTCGTTGGCATTGGTCGTCTGTTTGCATTGGCTTCTGATATGTAGAAGATTATTCCAACCACCAACCGCTAAATGCCATATTGCCCCTCCAACTGCCAAGCGCTCGCTACTAACCACTAAATGATCGTTGGCCGTTGGCCACAAAACTATTCTCTAGTTTTCAGTATATAGAAATAAGGGAGGATCTGTGTTCCTCCCTTTTACTGATGACTACCCGCTCTAATGCCNNGAAGCCAAGACCCAGTTGAATGTTTACGACAACCTGCCGCCTTAGCGTCCGCCTCAGTGTTTCGGAGTGGAATAACCAGGGCTGACCGGTACGGGGGCAGCATAAGCGGGGCGTCTCGAGCATGTGTTGATCGGCCTGGGAGCGACATGAACAGGCTGTACGGGGTTTGTCCTGATCTGTATGGGAGCGGCAGAAACTGGGCGTCCATAGCTTGGGTTGATCTGTGTAGGAATGGCAGAGACAGGGCGTCCGGGGTTTGTATTCAGCATCGGAGGTCGTGAATTGTATTGGGCCAGCACCTGATCCGGCCCCACCGGAATTCCATGGTCCACGGCAACCGGCTTTGAACATGCACAATAAAGTTCCAGTTTCGATACCGGTTCCCCTTCAAGCTGCAGCAGATTGCAGTTGGGGCACTGCTGCGTTTCGGTGACTTCCGGAACTTTCTCTGCGAATGAGTCAGCGTGGTTCTGATCGGCGGGGATCATCTATGAATCTCCTTTCATGATATATTCTGGGCAATTGGTATCCTGGATAGTATATGCAATACTGGAACAAATGCTACATTTACCAGATGACTACCCGCTC
>PKYJ01000113.1:0-4028 GCA_003132605.1 Peptococcaceae bacterium
TGGGACGGGAACTTGCCCGGGAGTACCCCCTCCAGGCCGACCTGGTAGTGCCGGTGCCGGACTCGGCCACCTGCGCCGCCCTGGCCTATGCCACGGAGACCGGGATTCCTTTTTCCGAGGGCCTGTTCAAGAACCGCTATATTGGCCGCACCTTCATCCGTCCCAGCCAGGCCCTGCGCGACCTGGGGGTGCGGATGAAGCTGAACGCGGTGCGGGAGGTCCTGGATGGCAAGCGGGTGGCGCTGATCGACGACTCCATCGTCCGGGGTACCACCTCCAGCAAGATCGTCCAGATGATCCGGGACGCCGGGGCTAAAGAGGTGAACATGCTGGTGAGTTCACCNNTCCCGGCGCTCGGAACTGATCGCCGCCAGCCGTGACCTGGCCGGGATCACTGCCATGATCGGGGCCGACAGCCTCAACTACCTGAGCCTGGACGGACTCTACGCCGCCATGGCCCCGCTGGCGCCGGAAGGCTTCTGCGTTGCCTGCTTCAACGGCAATTATCCGATCCCGGTGCAAGAGGATGCGGCGGATGTGGGGGACATCAAAGCGAAGTTATAACTTTAAATATTCGGAGGATAGTGCCGTGTCAGTAATGCTTGATATTAATGAGGCTGCTGAATGGGCAAAGGACTTCATAAAAAAGGACGTTACGTCAACAAACATCAGCTACCTCATCCAGTACGGTAAAATAAAAAAGCATAATAGCAATGGGAAAACTCTGGTAAATTTGGATGAACTGAAAGCTTATTATAAAGAGTATTTTAAAAACCTCAAGGACACATACGAAAGTAATTTCGGGAAAGATATAAATTGGGCGCTATCATTTTCCAGCATCAAGGAAAAAGAAACCACGAAGCATGTCCACCGCTTGCACCCCTATAAAGGGAAGTTTATCCCTCAACTGGTGGAATATTTTCTTGATAGCCATACAGACAACTTTAAAAAAGAGGTATATTTTCGGGCTGGCGATATTGTTCTTGATCTATTCGCAGGATCTGGCACAACCTTAGTTCAGGCAAGTGAGCTAGGCATCCATTCAATCGGGCTGGACATCTCTTATTTCAACTGCCTAATCTCCGAGGTAAAGATGCAGGAATATAACCTCAAAGCACTGAACGAAACATGTCAAGAAATAAGTGGGATCATCCAAATGGAGCATAAAAGATCTGGAATATCAGCCTTTGAAAAAGAGCTGGATGAGATACTTTATAATGTTAATCGGGAATATTTTCCATCTGATTATAAGTACAACCTCACCCGAGGATTAATAAAAGAAGAAGAAATAATCTCAAAGGCTGTGAAAAAAGCAAATTCGGAATACGGTAAATTACTAAAGAAGCATAATTCTCCTATGAAAGGGAGCATTACCGGTTCTGATTTCCTTGATACATGGTTCGCGATACCTGTCATCCATCAGGCGTTATTGGCTAAAGAATTCCTAGAGAAAATCGATAGCGAAAAGAATAGAAAATTAATAACCGTAATGCTATCAAGGTCTATACGTTCATGCAGGGTCACCCCACACTATCAGCTAGAATTGCTTGATAATCCTGTCTACGGACCTTACTACTGTTTTAAACATAAGAAGATATGCCGTCCAATTCTCTCTATGGTTAAAATGTTTAGCAAGTATGCACAAGATACAATCAGTAGGTTAGCCGAGTTTAGCGCGGTTAAGAGGAATACGCGCTTTGCTGTTATAGACAGAGATTCAAGGGAACTAAACATATTTGAAGAAATCAAAAAAAGAGACCAGGAGTTTTATACCTTGCTTACGAAGCAACGTATAAAGGGTATATTTTCTTCACCGCCATATGTCGGCCAGCTTGATTATCACGCTCAACATGAATACGCCTATGAATTGTTTGGCTTGGCAAGACGGGATGATCAGGAGATAGGTAAATCAAGCCACGGAAAAGGGGTTGGGGCCAGGCAGGACTATGTTGACGGGATAAGCAATGTCCTCATAAACTGTAAACAGTTTTTGGCAGACGACTTCCACATATTTATTGTCGCTAACGACCAGTATGGCCTGTACCCCCAGATTGCCGAACGATCAGGCTTAAGAATTATAAAAGAGTTTAAAAGGCCGGTTTTGAATAGGGCATCTCGGGACAGGAATCCTTACAGCGAAAGTATTTTTCACATGGTTAATTAAATTAGTTTTAGGGGTGTTTTTATGGATTTAATAGATGCAATTGATTATGTTTCTAAGTTTATGATCCCTATTAATTTTTATACGACAGGGTGATGACATGACAGAAAACAAGGACGCTTATAGAGAGGCAGGAGTGGATATCGACGCCGGGAACCGGGTGATGGAGCTGATCAGGGCGCATGCCGCCTCCACCATGAGGCCGGAGGTGCTGGCGGGCGTTGGCGGTTTCTCCGGCCTGTTCGCCCTGGACACGGCCCGTTACCGGCAGCCCGTGCTCGTCTCCGGTACCGACGGGGTGGGCACCAAGCTGAGGGTGGCCCAGTTGGCCGGTAAACACGACACGGTGGGGATCGACCTGGTGGCCATGTGTGTCAACGATATCCTGGTGTGTGGCGCCGAGCCCCTGTTCTTTCTGGACTACCTGGCCTGTGGCAAACTGGTGCCCGAGCAGGTGACGGAGATCATCAGGGGTGTGGCTACCGGTTGCCGGGAAGCGGGATGCACCCTGATCGGCGGGGAGACCGCAGAGATGCCGGGGTTTTACCGGCTCGGGGAGTACGACCTGGCCGGCTTTGCGGTGGGTGTCGTCGAGCGGGACGCAGTCTGGGACGGCAGCCGGATCCGGGAGGGGGACGTGCTGCTTGGCCTGGCCTCCTCGGGACTGCACAGCAACGGCTTTTCCCTCGTCCGCCGGGTGCTGTTCGAGCAGCGGGGCTGGACGGCAGGTACATTCCTGCCGGCAGTGCCGGGCCTGATGGTGCCGGCGCGGCGCACGCTAGGGGAAGAACTGCTGACTCCTACCAGGATCTACGTGAAGAGCGTGCTGGCCCTCAGGGACCGTTTCGCAGCAGCGCCGGTTGTCAAGGGGGCCGCTCATATCACAGGTGGCGGCCTCACCGGGAATGTGCCGCGGGTGCTGCCGGACGGTCTGGGGGCGGTGGTGCGCTGCGGCAGTTGGCCGGTGCCGCCGGTTTTCAGGCTGATTCAGGATGAGGACGGTGCCCAGCGCATTTCCGATGAGGAGATGTACCGGGTTTTCAACATGGGGATCGGGATGGTGCTGATCGTGGCCAGGGAGGCGGCGGAGGTTGCGGCCGCTGCCCTGTCGGACACGGGCGAGCAGGTTTACGAGATCGGCGAGGTTCGCCCTGGTCAAGGCGTCACCTTTGTAGGGGAGTGAAGATTTTTGGAACCGTTGCGGCTGGCGGTGCTGGTCTCCGGGCGGGGGAGCAACTTGAAGGCGATCCTGGATGCTGTCGCCGGGGACGCCCTGGATGCGTTGGTGGTCGGAGTGTTCAGCGACCGGGTGGAGCCGCCGGCATTCGAGTGGGCGCGCCATTACCGGGTTTCTGCCTTGACCGTTGTCCCCGGTGAAACTGAGAGCCGGGCGGCCTATGATGCCCGGCTGGCCGGGGTGGTGCGGGGTGTCCGGCCGCAGGCCGTGGCCCTGGCCGGTTTTATGCGGGTGCTGTCACCGGTCTTTCTGGATGTGTTCCCGGACCGGGTGCTCAACATCCATCCCGCCCTGTTGCCCGCCTTCAGGGGGCTTGACGCCCAGGCTCAGGCGGTGGCGGCGGGGGTGCGCTTCAGCGGCTGCACGGTGCACTTCGTCGATGCCGACACGGATACGGGGCCGATCATCTTGCAGTCGGTGGCGCCGGTTTACCGGGAGGATACCGCGGATATCCTGGCCGCCCGCATCCTGGCCAAGGAACATAAGACCTACCCGGCCGCCCTCCAGCTTCTGGCGGAAGGGCGGCTACGGATCCGGGACCGGCGGGTGTTGATCGATTGGGATGGCCGCCAGCCGCGGTCTCCCCGGGATAGTGTAGCGGAGTGGCAGGATTCAACTGGGTCTTGGCTT
>PKYJ01000113.1:4070-6814 GCA_003132605.1 Peptococcaceae bacterium
CGGGTAGTCATCTGTGGATAAAAGATTCTTGTAGGGGGTTCTCATCATGGGCAGGGATAGAGCAGGAGACACATCAAATGAGCAGAAACGGACAAGGCAGGCCCTGATCAGCGTTTCCGACAAGCGGGGAATAGTGAAATTTGCCAGGGAACTGGCCGGTTTGGGCTGGCGCCTGATCTCCACCGGAGGCACGGCCAGGGCTTTGGAGCAGGCCGGGGTGCCGGTGCAAAAAGTGGAAGACCGTACCGGGTTTCCGGAGATCATGGACGGGCGGGTCAAGACGCTGCATCCCAAGGTGTACGCCGGAATCCTGGCGCGCCTGCCGCGGGACGAGGCCCAACTGGAACAGTTGGGGATCGAGCCGATCGACCTGGTGGTGGTGAACCTGTACCCGTTCCGGGAGACCATTGCCCGGAGCGACGTCACCCTGGAGCAGGCTGTCGAGCAGATCGACATCGGCGGCCCCTCCATGCTGCGGGCTGCTGCCAAGAACTTTGCCAGGGTCACGGTGGTGGTCAACCCGGAGCGCTACCCGGATGTGATCGGGGAACTGCGGGAGCAGGGCGATACCAGCCCGGCGACACGGCTCGGGCTGGCCCGTGAGGCCTTCTGGCACACCGCGGTCTATGATACTGCCATTGCCAACTACCTTTATGGATTTAACATGGACGAAACATTCTCCACTGTGGATGCAGGCCATGAAGCCGCGCCGGGTACTTCGAACCTCGAACTTCGAGCCCCGATAATGTTTCCCCTCCGGATGGCGCTGCCATTGGCCAAACTGGCCGGTCTCCGCTACGGGGAGAACCCGCACCAGCAGGCCGCTTTCTACCGGGATGAGACCGGTTCGCCTCATGGCCTGGCGGGCGCCCGTCAACTCCAGGGCAAGGAACTCTCCTTCAACAACATCCTCGATCTGGATGCCGCCCTGCGGATCGCTTCGGAGTTCCAGGCAACCGCGGCGGTGGTAATCAAACACAACAAGCCTTCCGGCGTGGCCTGCGCCCCGTCGCTGGTCGAAGCCTTCAGGAATGCCCGGGACGCCGATGCAGAGGCCGCCTATGGCGGGATCATCGGCCTGAATATGACCGTCGACCGGGCGACCGCGGAGGCCATCCGGGAGACCTTTTTCGAGGCGGTGATCGCCCCGGACTTCAGCGGGGAGGCCCTGTCGGTGCTCGGCAGCAAGCAGAAACTGCGCCTGCTGGCCACTGGAGAGCGTGCCCCGCGACAGGAACTGGATTTCAAGCGGGTGAGCGGGGGGTTACTACTCCAAGAACCGGATCCGGTCATGGATCTGGAACAGGTCATCCAGTCCAGCCTGGTAGTCACCAGGCGGGAGCCCAAGGCGAACCAGTGGGACGACCTCCTGTTTGCCTGGGCGGTGGCCAAGCACGTGGCCTCCAACGGGATCGTCGTTGCCCGCAGTGGCGTCACTCTGAGCATCGGCCAGGGACAGGTGAGCCGGATCGATGCCGTCAATATCGCTCTCACCAAGGCGGGTGAGCGGTCAAAGGGGGCTGTGCTGGCGTCGGACGGCTTCCTGCCGTTTGACGACTCCGTGCGTAGCGCCGCCGCGGCCGGCGTGGCGGCAATCATCCAGCCGGGCGGCTCGCTGCGCGACCAGGATGCGATCGAGGCTGCCGATGCCGCCGGTATGGTGATGGTCTTTACTGGCAGCCGCCACTTCAAGCACTGAGGGGAGAGAACGGGATGAGGGTACTGGTGGTCGGCGGCGGCGGCCGCGAGCACGCCCTGGTCTGGAAGCTGAAACAGAGCCCGCGCCTCACGAAGACCTACTGTGCCCCCGGCAACGGGGGAATCGCCGGTGATGCCGAGTGTGTACCGATCAGGGCAGATGACCTGATCGGTCTGCGGGACTTTGCTGTCCGCGAGAAGATCGATCTGACGGTGGTGGGGCCGGAGGCCCCGCTGGTGAGCGGCATCGTCGACCTGTTCGAGGAGACCGGGCTGCGGGCCTTCGGGCCGGGTGCCAAGGCTGCCCTGCTCGAAGGCAGCAAGGTGTTCGCCAAAGAGACCATGACCAACTATGGCATTCCCACCGCGGACTTCAGGGTGTTCAGGGAGATGGCGCCGGCCCTCCGCTACGTACGGAATCTGGCGGGCCCCTGTGTGGTCAAGGCGGACGGGTTGGCCGCAGGCAAGGGAGTTATTGTGGCTGATGATTCGGCAGAAGCGGAGGCCGCCCTACGCCTGATCATGGAGGAGAGAGCGTTCGGGACAGCCGGAGAGGCGGTGATCATCGAGGAGCGCCTGGAGGGCGAGGAGGTCAGCGTGCTGGCCTTTGCTGACGGCCAGACCGTCCTTCCAATGGTGGCCTCCCAGGACCACAAGCGCGCCGGTGACGGCGACACCGGACCGAACACCGGCGGGATGGGGGCCTACTCCCCACCACCGGTCTACACCCCGTCGCTTCACGAGCAGGTCTGCTCCGAAGTGCTCAATCCCCTGATCCAGGGGCTGGCGAGGGACGGCATAAAATATCGGGGTGTCATCTACGCCGGGCTGATGATCACCGCCAATGGCCCTTACGTCCTGGAGTTCAACTGCCGCTTCGGCGACCCGGAGGCGCAGGTGGTGATACCCCGACTGCGCAGTGATTTGCTGGATGTGCTGGATGCAGCCCTGGCGGGGCGGTTGGCGGAGATTGAACTGGAGTGGGACGACCGCCCGGCAGCCTGCGTGGTGCTGGCCTCCGGTGGATATCCGGGCGCCTATGAAAC
>PKYJ01000166.1 GCA_003132605.1 Peptococcaceae bacterium
TTGCCGATGGCGATCGCCCAGTCCCCTACCCGGATGTTGTCGGAATCTCCAAGTTTCAGATAGGGCAGGTTGCTCCCGACGTTGACCTTCAACACCGCCAGGTCAAGATTCTTGTCGCTCCCCACCACCTGGGCGCTGACCGGCTGCGACTGGCCCGCGATCGTGACCCTGATCACCGTAGCACTATCGATCATGTGCTCATTCGTCAGCAGGTAGCCGTCAGGCGAGATCAGAAAACCGGAGCCCAATCCCTGCTGCACCTCTGTCTGTGGCTGGCTGGAATCCTGCCCGAAGAACTGCTGGAAAAGGGGATCGTCAAAAAACGGATTGTCCACCTGTGTTGTTACCTCTGTTTCGATCTTGACAACCGCTGGCCCGGCTGCAGCAACCGTGTCAGCTATGGTGTTCGGGCCTAGGCCGGGCATGGTGCTGTTCTGGGCATCTCCCTGGACCTGGCTCGTTTGCAGGTCTGCCAGAGTTGCCGGGCGGCTGGTGCCCGCATGCCCGGAGGCCATTAGCATACCTCCTGTGAAAGCGCTCCCCGCGATCAACGCCCCCAAGATAATTCCCAGCAGGAACCGGTTATGCCTCATAGCGTTCACTGTAATGTCCTCTCCCTTCAACAATCAAAGTTCACTAGACCAACCGCAAGTCCATTTCAGTCAGGCTATGTGACTCTCGGGCAGCTTCTATTTTGATTGCACAACTACCATCTATAATAACACCATTTTAAAAAAAGGTGGGTATTTCCTTTGGGGAATCCTTATCTCAATTATCTACATATTCCTATGGATAAACCTTAAAAATAGATTAAAATTGTCTAAAAAATAGATAAATAAAAATGGTAAAATATCGTAGATGAGAGGCGCAAGGGATGAGGTGTCTTGAGGTTCGATATTCGGGATTCGAAGTTCGAGGGGAATTGGCAATGATCTTCTTACGATGAATAAACTACCTGAATAGTAGCAGACACTCGGGAGGTGCCATGATGAAGACGGAGAGACCCAGAATTCTGGTCGGGGACAAGATCGTGGATGAAGCGATCGCCATGCTGCGCCAGAATGCCGATGTGGACATCAAGATCGGCATCGGGCAAGAGGAATTGGAAAGCGTGATTGAGAACTACGACGCCCTGATTGTCAGAAGCGTGCCCCTGGTGACCGAGACTGTACTAAACCGGGGCAAGCGGCTGAAGGTGGTCGGGCGCGCCGGCAACGGGGTGGACAACATTGACGTTGATGCGGCCACCCGCCATGGCGTGGTGGTGGTCAACACGCCCGACAGCAACAGCATTTCCGCCTGCGAGCAGACCATCACCCTGATGCTGGCTGTCGCCCGCAACCTCCCCCAGGCCAATGCCGCTCTCAAGCAGGGATGCTGGGGCCGTAACCGTTTCATGGGCAATGAACTTTACGGTAAAACCCTGGGCATCGTCGGGCTCGGCCGCATTGGCTCCCTGTTGGCCACCCGCCTCAAGTCCTTCGGGATGCGGGTGATTGCCTACGACCCGTACATCACTCCGGAGCGCTTCAAACGGTTTGGGGTGGAGCGCATGGAGATCTTGAACGACCTAGTGCGCCAGGCTGATTTCATCACCGTACACACCCCCAAGACCGAGGAAACCGTCGGCATGATCGGGGAAGAGCAGTTCAAGATCGCCAAGCCCGGGGTGCGGGTGGTGAACTGTGCCAGGGGTGGCATCATCGACGAACAGGCCCTGGCCAGTGCTCTGCGCCAGGGAATCATCGCCGGCGCATCCCTGGACGTGTTCAGCGATGAGCCCTGCGCCGGCAGCCCGTTGCTGGAGTTTGACAACGTAGTGGTGACACCGCACATCGGAGCGACCACCCATGAGGCCCAGCACCGGGTGGGCACCGACGTGGCCACCTTTGTGCTAGCCGCCCTCAGGGGTGAGATCGCTCCCAACACCGTGAACCTGCCCTGTTTGATGGGAGACGAGTTAAACAACCTGCGGCCCTACTTCATCCTGGCCGAGAGCCTGGGCAAGCTTTACTACCAGCTTGAGAAGGGGCCTGTCGAACGGGTCGAGCTCACCTACAGCGGTGAGATTGCCAACAAAGAGACAGGGATCATCACCCTTGCTTTCCTGAAGGGGCTGCTGACCCCGGTGATGGGAGAGAACGTGAATCTGGTCAATGCCTCCTGGGTGGCCGAGAATCGCGGGGTCAAGGTTTTCGAGAAGAGAGAGGCCGATGCGACCGGCTATTTAAACCTGATCACCGCCTGCGTCGCGCAGGACGGGAAGCAGATCAGTTTTGCCGGAACAGTCAGCCTGGATAACGGCTCCCGCATCGTCCGGATCAACCGCTATCAGATGGATATCGCCCTGACTCCATACATGCTGTTTGTGGAGCATCTCGACCGGCCGGGGATGATCGGGTTCTTGGGCACGATCTTGGGCAACGCCAACGTCAATATCGCTACGATGCAGGTCGGACGCGTCACCCGTGACCAAGAGGCCATGATGATCCTGAGCGTGGATTCCCCGGTGGATGAGGTTGCCATGGCGCAACTGCGCCAGCTCGAAGGGATCCGCAGTGTCAAGGCGATCTCGCTGCGATAGCCGCGGCATGCATGAGGCCATCACTGCTTGAGACCCTGCCGTCGGAACTACTGGCATGATCAGGCAATCTTCTGCTTGAAAGTGAAAACGGCAATGGTTAGGAAAACTATGGATAAGACCGGCAAGGCGCTGACCTACCAGACCAGGTACTGGAAGCCAATCTGGAGTGGTATTGCTTTCACAGCCACTTTTTTGCCGACTTCTTTTCCGGCGTAGTCTTTCTCTGTTGCCGCTCCTGCTTCTTGCTGTATTTTTTCTGAGGGGGCGCTGTGGTTCTCGCTGTGGTTCCAGGCTTCTTCATCCGGTGCGGCGCCTCTTCAGTCAGTTGGATCGGGGTGGCGTCGTGCTCCCGGGTAAGTATCTTCAGGGCAGAAGCCAATAGCGTTACTGAATCGGTCTCATCCAACATTTCCCGGGCAAACCCTCGGTACTGCTCAATTTCCGGTGATTCCGCCATCTGCAGCAACCTCTCCATGGTCAACCGCTGCAGGCCGCTGATCGCCTCGGTACTGGTAGGCACTGGCTTCCTCATGATCTTGCCACTGGTAACGGACTCGATCACCTTCAGGTAATCGATCTCCCGGGGCGTGACGAAGGTGAGCGCCTGCCCCGGCTTGCCCAGGCGCCCCGTCCGGCCGATCCGGTGCACATAGCCTTCCGGATCCTGGGGGATGTCGAAGTTGTAGATGTGGGTTACCCCACTGATGTCCAGCCCCCTGGCGGCCACATCAGTGGCCACCAGCACGTCAATGGTTCCTTCCCGGAAGTGTCGCATCACTGTATCCCGTTGGGGCTGGGACAGGTCCCCGTGCAGCCCCTCCGCCGAATATCCCCTCTTGTCCATCGCCTCTGCCAGTTCACCCACCCGCCGCCTGGTGCGGCCAAAGACTATGGCCAGATCCGGCGACTGGATGTCCAGTACCCGGCACAGCACGTCAAATTTTTTGTTCTCGTACACTTCCATGTAGTACTGCTCGGTGCTGGGCACCGTCAGTTCCTTGGCCCTGATCCCGATCTTCACCGGATCTTTCATAAACCGCTTGGCAATCTCCTGGATCGACTGCGGCATGGTAGCGGAAAAGAGCATGGTCTGCCGCTCCGTGGGGACTTCCTGCAGGATCTTCTCAATATCCTCGATGAAGCCCATGTTCAGCATCTCGTCGGCCTCGTCCAGCACCACCACTCTGATCTCCTGCAGGCGGATGGTGCGGCGCCGTATGTGGTCGATCAGGCGGCCGGGCGTACCCACGATTATCTGCGGTCGCTTGCGCAGGGCCTTGATCTGGCGCTCGATATCCTGGCCCCCGTAAATGGGGAGAGCGACGATTCCCTTGACCTGACCGATCCGGTTCAACTCCTCGGCCACCTGGACCGCCAACTCCCGGGTCGGAGTGATCACGATCCCTTGAACCTGTTCCATGCCGGTGCTGAACCGCTCTACCATGGGTATGCCGAAGGCCGCGGTTTTTCCGGTTCCCGTCAGTGCCTGCCCGATCAGGTCCCTGCCTTCCATGGCAACAGGGATGGCCGTTTCCTGGATCGGGGTCGTCTCTTCGAACCCCATGTTATTAAGCGCTTGTAGTACCGGGTCGGTTAGCCCCAGTTCATTGAAAGGTAACAATATTTTCACTCTCCTATTCTAGATGACACATAATTTTACCATATTTCTTGCATTTGACCAAATTCATATTCGCGCTCAGTTACATCTGGTATGCCAAAGTGGTAGCAACGCGGGCAAAACAAAACAACACGAACGACCTATTGCACAGGAAGTTCGCATTTTCGGATGCGTTAGAAATCGATCCGGGCATGCTCTGCTCCTATCCTCAATCATCTGCAGCGCATATTTGACTCACCCTTTTTAGACTTGGGCAGCGGCACGCATAAAGCAGCCCGGAGCCCGGTCAATACCGGACACCGGGCCAGGACGGACATCTTTCACTCTATCCAGACTGCAATCTTTTTGCCGTTATTTTCATCGACCGCCTCGACTATCTTCCCCTCGGTATTCTCATCGAGGTTCTCCACGTCAAAGAAGATGTTTTTGAATTTCTGGGACAGAGCTTTGCCGATTTTCTCTCTCCACTTGAGCATGCCGATGGGCAGGCTGAGGTTGACCAGCGCCTGGTCGGTCTTGCTGTCCGAAACCTTGATCCGCAGCAGACGGCCCTTTTCTCCCCATTTCCAGGGCAGGTGCTCTCCCCCATGAAGATGATGATGCTGGAACCATTCCCAACGGGGGTAGCAGTTCTCCCTTCTGGCCGATCCGCCGCTACCCATGGCCTCCAACAGGGAGGCGCCCTCTTGAGCGGTGATCTTGCCCGAGGCGATCATGTCCAATACCTTCATCTGTTCTTCCTGCATGCGTCAGACCTCCATTTCTTTGGCTTACATTCGTTTCAACAATTTGGCGGCCCCATCCGCCGTCAGTTCGCCCCTGTCCAGGGCGCCCAGAACATCGTTGCGCTGCCGGCTGCAATCTTCCGCCGGATCGGCCTGGTATCCCAGCGCTTCCAGGATGCTGTCCAGGCGGCTGCGAACCGTCGGGTACGAGATACCCAGCTCACGCTCCACTTCCTTGATGTTCCCCCGGCCTTTGAGAAAGACTTCCACGAAAACCTGCTGCTCCTGGCTGAGCTGGCAAAACCTGCAGGTGTCAAAACAACCCTCCAGCGCGGAATCACAGGAGTCACAATGAAGCCGGGTCACGCTCATCCTGTTTCCGCAGACCGGACATCGTCCCAACATCGGCCTACTCAAACAAATCATCCTTTCATCACGATATACCGCGCTATATGATATATTAAATTAATACATTAAATATGTCAATATTATTATTAATATTTTTAACTTTATTATTTATCAGCATCGAAGGGGCTGATCATTTTTAAACGCTGCTGTCTCTATCCACTCTTCGATCACCACCTGGACATTGGCTAAATTGTCCGACAGGTTTTGTTATAAGATCGCTCAAGAGCCTGACAAAGCCATGACGTTCCCTTGCTCCGTAATATTGTCATCCTGCCACCAAACCGGAAACAGCCTGGCTATTTGCGGAGTCAGTGGATAGAAGCTCAAGCCCACCGTTCCCTGCCCTCCGTGGGCGCCGACCACCGGTCCCATCGGGCAGAGTTCCGGATTCAGGTGGGGGTAGACCGCCGTCACCCGGGACCGCAACTTCTGACCCGTAGCCTCATCACCAGCATGCGCAACACAGACCCTGATGTCGGCGCCCTGTTTCTGCACCACTTCCAGGATTCTCTGAATGGCCCTTTCCCTGGTGCGTACCTTCTCGTAGACATCGATAATGTCGTTCTTCCGATCGAAGAACAGGATCGGCCTGATCTGCAACAAGTTGCCCAATACGGCTGCGGCGGCGCCGATCCGTCCACCCCTGCGCAGATACTCCAGCGTATCGATGGTGAAGAGCGTCAGGGAATGCCCGATGATGTGATCGACAATCTCCAGGACCTCGTCCTTGGACAGACCCGCTTCTACCGCCCGGGCCGCAGCCTCGACCGCCAAATAGAGGCCGACGGACGTACTGTGGGAATCGACAACCGTGATGTCCAGCGGGTGCAGCATTTGGGCGGCCACCGCGGCGGTCTTGACCGTGCCGCTGATCCCCCCGGTGAGGTGGATGGAGATGATGCTGTCGGCACGCTCCGCCACCCGCCGGTAAACATCCAGGAAATCTCCGACAGAAGGCTGTGAGGTGGTGGGAAGATGAGACACCTGACGCAGCCTGTCATAAAACCGGCCATAGTCCATCTCGTCTTCCGGCATGCTCACGCCTTCAAAATTGATGATCAGCGATACCACCTCGATCTGGTACAACTGCTTGAAGCTGCGCGGCAAATAAGCGGTGCTGTCGGTCACTATCCCGATCCTGGCCATGACTCATCCCTCAATCCGTCTTGCACCATGCCTGTCCTTATCTTTCGATACCAAACAGGGCCAGTACCTCGCCGGCCATGCCCCGTTTATCGCCATTGCAGCTAATAAAGCGCTGAACATCGAACTGTTCGATCCTAGCAGTTTTATATGCATTCAGCGTGAACTCCGTTGCATGGTTGGAAATCAGTACCGGCACCCCTCTACCGGCCAACTCCTTGGCCAATTCCGCCAATTCGATCTGCTCTTCTCTTCCAAAGCCCCCTGAACTATAACTGGTGAAGTTGGATGTAGCGCTCAGAGGCACATAGGGCGGATCACAATAAAGCACATCTCCCCTTCTCGCCGACCTCATCGTATCCCTGAAATCCGCTACCTTGAATGTCGCCCGCCTGGCCCTTTCCATGAAGTGCCGCATTTCTTTCTCGGGGAAGTATGGCTTGCTGTACAGCCCGAAGGGGGTGTTAAAGCCGCCTTTCGAATTATAGCGGCATAGGCCGTTGTAGGCATGTCGATTGAGATAGAGAAACAGGCCTGCTTTGAGCTTGGAGTTTGAGGTGGAGTTGAATTCCTCCCGCAGTTCGTAGTATTGGCCCTCCGAGTTGGTCTCCTCGGTAAAAAACGACCGGCAGTAGTCCATGAAGGGTTCTCCCTCACCTTGAAGGGTCAGGAAAAGATTGATCAGGTCTGCGTTATTATCAGCCGGAAGGTATTCCTCGTAATCAATATTTAGAAATACTGCTCCAGATCCCACGAAAGGTTCGATCAGGCGATTACCGTGGGGCAGCACGGCTTTTATGTGCTCCAGGATCTGATACTTATTGCCGGCCCATTTCAAAAATGGTCTACATTTTACCATTGTGATATCGCTCCTTCTAAAAAGATTCAACGCATTGCGGGATAGTCCTGCCCATGTTTCATATTAGAGCTGCCAAGCGTTGCGCCGTGGTGAATCTTTGGGTGCCACATGGCAAGATGCTGATCTTGAGCGAGGGTTTCTAGAGATCCACCAGGCACAGTATGTGGTCAATGGTGAGGCTGGTTTCGACCCGGCAGGCACTGACCCCATTGCACAAATTGATTCCATTCCGTGGTTGACATTAATAAATTTTATAGTATAACATATATATATACTAACTGTTACTTTGCATAGTCTTATATTCCACTTAATACTTTCATCACTTTGACTTTCAGCGCTTCCTTCCAGGAACAAGATGGGTAACAGTTAAAAGGATTGAAATGACCCATCTGGACAATCACTTTCCACCGTGTGTTTTCAATAACAGCAGGAGGTGAAAAGAACAGGCTAGCCAGGGTTTTGCTTGGGGCACAGAGAGAACCCAGTTGGCTTGCAGTCGTCTTTTCCCGGGGATGCCTATAATCTTGATGACACGAGATCCATGAGGCATACCAATTTATGCCGGTCGCATCGATATTGTCAACTTCCTAAAAGGTACTGATACTTCGATAACACCGTGGCAGACTTCTCAATAGACTACAAATCGTTCCAAATTACCGGAGATAATCACAGATTTATAAAGCTTGCCAGTTAGACTCTCAACGGATCTCCGGTGCATGTCCGTCTGAGAGAGTTTAGTTTCAACATTATATTTGTCAAGAGCAAATTCAAAAAAAGGAGGAATAGATATGGAGAATAGAAAGGAATATCAAGGCAAGATGGAGGCCCAGCTCAGTGAGTGGGGCGCCGAGATTGACAAATTGAAAACCAGGGCGGACAAGGCAGCAGCAGATACCAGACAGGGTTATTACGATGAGATTGAAACCTTGCGCGCCAAGCGGGCATCGATGCAAGCGAAACTACAGGAACTGAAAGCGTCGAGCGACGACGCCTGGGGGGATCTCAAGGAAGGGCTGGATCGTTCTTGGAATCAGGTAAGGGATTCCTTTAACAAGGCCGCTGCCAGGTTCAAGTAAACGCTTGCATTTATTTATCAGATGGTGCACGTTCATG
>PKYJ01000082.1 GCA_003132605.1 Peptococcaceae bacterium
TTCAGCACGGCGCTGTTGCACTTCCAGATCTCATCCAGGAAGGCGATTGTCGCCTCCGGCAGCTTGCCGGTTGTCACCCGCCTGTAACTGTCATTCTCCAAGGCCTTCAGACTGATCGGGCCGAAGAGTTCTTCAGGTGTGCTCGTCCGGGACAGTAACCAGTCGAAGAACTGGCCGCCGTCGATCCGGCTGCAGATGTCCTCAGCCAGCATGCTCTTGCCCGTCCCGGGAGGTCCCAACAGCAGCACGTGCTTCTTTGCCAGCAGCGCCACTAAAAGCCCCCGAATGACCTCCGCCCTCTCCAGATTGCCGTCGTTCAGTTCCTTTTCAAGCGCCAGGAATTTGTTCGGCGTCATGTAATGCGGGGCAAGCTTCCGGCCCGCCCCATTCCCCCCTTCGGATCTAGAATGGATTGGGCCGGCGGGTCTCCCCGCCGATCCCGGCTCAACACAAAGGGACGGAGGGGCAAAATCGCCCCTGAATCCGTCCCCTGCTCTCTCCTGCCTTACGGCCGTTTTTTACCCTTCCCTGAAGTCCTTTACGTGGATGGAGTAGTAGTCACGCCCGGCCTTGGACTTGATCTTGCCTACCGAGACGCCGACCACATTCCACTCCAGACCCTCTTCGTCCAGATCGTTCTGAAGGTTCTTCAGTTCCTGAATCATGACCGAGCTGCCCGTGCGGTAGAAGCCCCCCGGGTCGGTCGTGATGGTGAAGATCACATTCTCCGCTCCCCCGTTAAACTTGGAGGTGACGAACGCCATGTCTTCGATCACCACTTCCTGGCCGATAAGGTCGTCAAAATTCCGCTTCACCCTCCCATTCATGAATCCCAGTCCGGTTTCCTTGTTGATCCTCTCGATGGTCTCCTTCAACGCCATTGCTTGCGGGTGCGCGGCCGCCTTCCGGCCCGCACCCAATCACATCCCTTTCAATGATTGGTTTCGGGCCTGCGGCCCTGTTGTTACCTTTTTCGATCACATGCTCTGCAATAACACAGATCCAGCGTCATTGCCATTTTCATTCGTACATCGGCCAGAGTCCCGGCTTCAATACACCCCACCGGCATCACCGAGTCTTGCAACACCGTCGAGATGCTATCACAGATCACTTTAGACGGCATCTTGAGTCCGGCTTCACACCACTCGGGCACATTCAGATCCCAGGGACCCTCTACCGGTTGACTGGATATACTTGCAACTACCACATCCTGCCTTACCTGATTGTGGTGATCGGAACTCAGTACCACGACCGGCCTGGATTTGCGCCCAGGCTTGTCATGGAAGGGCATGTTCCTTGCTATCACCACGTCCCCCGGCCTCAAGTTCCTCTTTCCGCCCTGCCTCTTCGGCAAGTTGCTCGTAATATTCGTAGTCCTCTTCGGTAAATCCGAGTTCTTCATCATCCCAGAATCCGGACGCCTCATGGAAGACCACCTTCTTTCCCGCCAAAAACGGCCACAACCGCTCCATGAGCCGGTTGAACAGCCAGTTCTGGTCCTCCCAGGACATCTCTCTCGCCACCTGATCCAATTCTTCTCTCGTCATCAAAACGATCTCCTCTCATTTTCCCGATCCGCTCCTCTCTTGACAAAATAGAGCGCCCGGGGGATCTCTCCTGCGGGCGCATGTTGCCATAGCGCCCGCCTGGGCAAATAAAAAAGACACCAAAGCCTGAATGAACGGAAGACCGTTCAATAGAGGCAAAAGTGTCCTGTCTTGCAAAAGTTATTTTCTGATCCCCAGGAATCTCCCGGAGCAAATGTCCTACACCCGTAAGACGTAACTACCAATAGCTGCCTTACACCCGTAAGACTGTTTGCTACAGAAGCTGTCCTTGCACCCGCAGGACCAACCATGCACACGCAGGTTGAGACTACTAAAAAAACTTATAATTCCTTATATCACAGAATTGCCTGGCGATCAAGAGGCAAGAGACAGCTTTTGAACGGTTTGTTCCGATCCTTGAGATCGCCGAGAGAACAGTAGAATCTGTCGCCAAGATAGAAGATCTCTTTCTGCAAATTGAATTTGACGGGATAGCTTGCGCCGTCGAACGTCGCCACTCCATTCGCCAGGTGGCCACCGGCCACTTCAAGCTGCTCTGACAATAGAGCGGCAAGTTCTTGCCGGCGCCCTGCCAGTTCCTCCTCACGCACCGCCTGCAAGGCAGCCGCTTCCTGCTTGGCCGGGTCAATACGACCCTTCGCTTTTGTATAGCCATCGGGAAACCAGAATTCTCTGCCGCCTAATTCCAACCTGTATGCGCTCCTGGATGATTTCAATTTTTTCAGCGCCAAGCCGAGCTTGTGCATCGCCCTGACCTTCTTCCCGTCCTTGTTCCAGCCATGACAGACTGCAAGATCAAGAAGAGCCTCGTACGGTGCCGGTCCGTGCCTTTCAAGGAAATCGAGAATCAGTTTTGCGTCACAGTTGTTGATGAAACCAGTCATATCTAGCACCTCCCCAAAGAAAGAACCCGGCCCATGAAGACGGGGCCGGGTTCCAAACCATCTACGCCAACTGTCTAAGAATATACAGCCGTAGTTTATGGGCATCCCCCATGAAATTCAAAACCTTGCAGGATACCCTCATACGCCTCCTGAATTTTCCCCAAAACGGCAACGGCGCTATACCCAAAACTCCAGGGCTTGCGTCAGGCTCAATGTAGCAGATATCGCCGCTGATGGCGACAATCGTACCGGAGATTGGCTGCCCCCGCTTATAGTCCACCTTGTCCCAGGCATCTCCATCTTTTAAAGAGACCTCGATGATACCCTTCTGGGGTTCGATCCGGGTCACTCTGGCCGTCACGGCCTGGCCGGGATTGTATTGATGGCCCAGCCGCTGCGACAGCTTCAGCGCCGCGCGGCTCCTGTTCACCCCGACCAGGACGCCGCCGCCGACATCCACCAGCAACCGTTCCGGCTTCTTCTCTGCCTCGTCCCGCGGCAGGATGGCCTTGACGATGCACTCCAGCA
Source organism: Peptococcaceae bacterium (assembly GCA_003132605.1). Lineage (GTDB taxonomy): Bacteria > Bacillota > DSM-12270 > Thermacetogeniales > Thermacetogeniaceae > Palsa-1188. The sequence goes on from PKYJ01000082.1 coordinate 2,981, forward strand.
CGTCTCCTTCCTGAACCTCGTCAAACAGCCTCGTTCTGACCTCTGCAACCGCCTCTCTCCTGGAGCAGGCCACCAGGTTGCTAGCTCTATCCAGTCCCTTGATCTTGACGTTGATTGCCTGGCCGACAAACCACTGCATCAAGTGCTGATCAGGCAGGTCGGTCTCGCCGGCAGGCACGACCCCACGGATTTCAGGATAGTCCCGGAAGGTAAGCTCCCAAGCAGGGTGGCCATCCGGGTAGTCGATGGCGACAATCAGCGCCGTCACTGTATACCCCCGTTTCATGGCCTGGAAGATTCGC
>PKYJ01000118.1 GCA_003132605.1 Peptococcaceae bacterium
GCGGGTAGTCATCTGTGGTAAATAATCCGGGTAATAGGATTCTATGCTGTGGGGGGGGATTAACCCCTGCTGTAGGGCAAATATATGGGGGATGTGGTGCTCATGGCAAGGCGGCGGGCTCTATTCGGTAAGTCCCGGTCAGAGTTATACGGTGCAGCGAAGTTGATGGGCGATGTGAACGCAATCCAGGAAGGCACCGTAGGTAAGCGGATTGTCCGGCGAGTGGTCGGCAAGTTCACCGGGCGGACGCTGGGCAAGTTATTCAGGTAAGGCCAGACTGGGGCCAAAAACCTGGGGGGAAATTGGGGGGAGTTTTTACAGGTTATCCCCGAAATGTTCCCAAACATACCCAACAAGTGAGAGAATAAATCTAGCAATACCAAACATTTCAGAGAGGTTCCTAAAACTGCATAACGGCTTTAGCCGGACTCAAAATCCGTTGAGCTCATCACTCGTGTGGGTTCGAGTCCCTCCTTCGGCACCATGAAAGCTAAGCCCTGCAGGCGAAGCAGGGTTTTTTATTTTATATGGACATTGCATTGAAGAAGTGATTGGAGGGGAACTGGGTTGAGTCCCTCTTAAATGACACTACACAAGAATAAATTATCATTTCCTCCTGCTGGCATTTCCATGTTGACGCAGGGCTGCGGGATGTGACTTCGGGACGGGAATAAAAAATGAGCCCCGATACCTGGGCATCGGGGCAAAGAGGGGGATTGTGGATTGGGATTTCGAACCTCAGATAGCCTGAGCGTAGGGCAGCGGAGGAGCAGACTGCGTAACCAGGTGCACTAAAGAGGAGATGTTGAAGGGCTTAGAGACGAAGTGGCCAACCAGGCCTTTTCTCTTGGCCTCGGCGAACACGTCCTTGCCGGCGTTGGCCGTAATCATGATCACGGGTACACCGGAGAGCAAGCCCTGCACCTCTTTCAAGGTCTCCAATCCGTTCTTGCCCGGCATGTTGTAGTCTATCAGGATTGCTCTCGGTATCTGAGCACGGATAGCGCAGATTGCCTGGTCGCCACTGAAGGCTGTTTTAACTGCATAGCCTTCATCTAGGAAAAAGTCGCCCAAGATTTCACATATCGCCTTGTTGTCGTCCACGACGAGCAAATAGTGAGCATCGCTTACCATCTTGATTTCACCTACCCTTTCTTCTGAAGTTTAGCATCAGTACCTTAAAACAAGCTGAAATTCAAGTTAATATCTGATAAGGAATAATAAGCCTCCGGACAGTCCGGGGACTCATCGGGGCTTGGACGACTGATCGGCAAAAAAATAGGGCAGGTGGTGATGAATGAGGCTTTTTGTTGCCTGGGTAACAGAGGGAATGGGATATTGCGATCCAGGTTGATAGCGCCCTAATTCGAGTTGTCTATGTCCTATCTGTCACGAACTAAAGACAAGGTATTTTTCTTTGGGATTAATCCATGATTTCAACCAGAAGAATCAGAATCAGGAAGAGAAAGAAAGCAAATGTCGGATAAGGCCATCCACTGCCCAGATCCTCCGTACCGACTCCCAGCAAAGCTTTAATATCCATAATGGCTCCTCCTTCTGATGGCAGACCCATCGCCGCCTTTTCCGACTAACGATATAATATGCCTTTCATATCTTAATTGTTAGCTTGGAGATATTGCATAACATTTTATGAGCGGTTTGTGCTGGCGACCGCCTGTACCTGTTCTAACGTCTAAGGTATTTAGGGCGCAAGAGGTGATGTCCACGCCAGGACGCACGTAAAAATAGCGTGCGTCTGTTTCTTTTGGCAGCGCACTGCTGTGGTATAATATACCTTGGTGATCACTGGGAACCAGCATCGTTGGGAGGTCAATGAGTCCATGCAGTATGATTCCGCCGTCAGCGGAGCAGCGCCTGAGGCCTACTCGCCGGCCACCAAGAGGACCATCCTGATCACCACGACGGTGAGTTCTTTTATCACGCCGTTCTTGGTCTCATCCGTCAATATCGCCATTCCCACCATCACGCGAGAGTTTTCTTTAAACGCCATCATGATGAGTTGGGTGGTCACTGCATACCTGCTTTCTGCTGTCATTTTTCTGGTGCCCTTCGGCCGCATCGCCGATATCTACGGCCGCAAGAAGATCTACCTGGCAGGAAACGCCCTGATCGCCGTTTCCTCCTTCTTGGCGGCCCGGGCCACCTCCTACGTCATGCTGGTCTCCGCCCGCACCCTGGAGGGGTTGGCTGCAGCCATGATCTTCGGCACCGGCATCGCCATCCTGATCTCGGTTTACCCATTCCGGGAGCGGGGCCGGGTGATCGGAATCAACGTCGCCGGTACCTACTTCGGGCTGTCCCTGGGGCCGCTGATTGGCGGCTGGCTGACCCAGTATCTTGGCTGGCGCAGCATCTTCGCCATCATCGTACCGATCGGCATCATCACCATGGCCATGTTCTTCTGGAAGGTCAAAGGGGAGTGGGCCGAAGCCAGGGGCGAGCGCTTCGATCTACCCGGCGCACTGTTGTACAGCGTGGCCGTTTACGCGGTGATGCACGGCCTCTCACTGCTGCCGGCGCCAGCCGGTTTTGTCGCTGTTTTTGGCGGCATTGTCATCCTGGTGTTGTTCATCGTCTGGGAGTTGCGGACCGATCATCCGGTGCTGAACATGAAGCTCTTTCGCCATAACCTGGCCTTCACCTTTTCCAACCTGGCCGCCCTGATCAACTACAGCGCCACCTATGCCATCACCTTTCTGCTCAGCCTCTATCTCCAATATTTGAAAGGGCTGAGCGCGGAACAGACCGGTTATGTCCTGGTCTTCCAGCCACTGATGATGTTTCTGTTCTCACCCTTTGCCGGACGGCTCTCGGACCGGGTCGAGCCGAGGCTGGTGGCCTCGGTGGGCATGGGGTTGTGCGCGGCTGGACTGGCGCTGCTGATCGGGATCAATAGCCGTACCGGGCTGGGCTACATTGTGGCCTGCCTGATCCTGCTCGGCTTGGGCTTTGCCCTGTTCTCGTCGCCCAACACCAACGCCGTGATGAGCTCCGTGGGCAAGCAGTTCTACGGGGTGGCCTCAGGCACCCTGGGCACCATGCGCCTGACCGGACAGATGCTGAGCATGGGGATCGTGACCATGATCATGGCGCTGTTTATCGGTACGGCGATGATCACGCCCGGGACCTACCCGCTGTTTCTCATGGCCAACCGGACGACCTTCATTGTTTTTGCAGTTCTCTGCGTTTTGGGAGTGCTGGCGTCCCTGGCCAGGGGCAAGGTGCATACGGAGGCCAAGTCTTAGGATGCGGGCTGTAAGCCCGGATGCGGANNCATTAGAGCGGGTAGTCATCTGTGGTAAGATGGTCGTTGGGGGAGTGTGAATGGTCATCCTGGGAATCGACCCCGGCATAGTGTCGACCGGGTACGGGCTTCTGTCCGTCACCGCAGGACAACCTGTGATGCTGGATTACGGCGCCATCGTGATCGAGAGCAACATTGATTTGCCCAGCCGCTTGCGGGGAGTCTATCAGGGATTGGTGGAAATCTGCGGGCGGTTCCGCCCCCAGGCGATGGCTATCGAGGACATCTTCTATAATAAAAACGTCCGCACTGCGATGACCGTTGGGCATGTCCGGGGAGCCATCATCTTGGCGGGGGTGCACCAGGGGTTGACGGTGCATACCTACACACCGCTGCAGATCAAGCAGGCAGTGACTGGGTACGGGCGAGCTGACAAGGAGCAGATCCAGCGGATGCTGAAGCTGATCTTCAAGCTGCAGGAGGCGCCAGAGCCCGACCACGCCGCAGACGCCCTGGCAACAGCCTTTTGCCACCTGAATTATAATCGGTCTCCGGTTGGACGGGGAGTAAAGGAACGCCAATGATCGCTTTTATCCGGGGAATTATGAAAGGGAGCGAGGATAACCAGGTGCTCCTGGATGTGGACGGGATCGGTTACGAGGTGACCGTCCCGCCTGGCCTGGTGCGGTCCCTGCTCGGGGTCGGCCGGGAGGTGGAGATCTATACTCACCTCTACGTCCGGGAAGACTGCCTGCAGCTCTATGGCTTCAGGTCGGTTCAAGACCGGGCGTTGTTCCGGCTGCTGCTGCGGGCGCCGGGGATTGGCCCCCGGGTGGCCCTGGCCATCCTGGACACCTTCAAGGGAGAGGACCTGTTTGGCATCGTCGCCCGGGGCGATGCCCACGGCCTGCAGCGGGTGCCCGGCGTGGGGGCGAAATCTGCCCAGCGCCTGATCCTGGAACTGAAGGGCAAGCTGGACGGGTTGTTTGAGGCTCCGGTGGCGGATCAGGGTGTTGCGGCCACGCTGGCCCTGGATGAAGCCTCACAGGCCCTGTTGTCCCTGGGATACGGCCGCCAGGAGGTGGATGCGGTGCTGAAGCGGATGACCAGGGGTCAACCAACTGTGGCTGCCGTCCCCGAGTTGGTGAGGAGCGCCCTGAAGGAATTGGGCAAAGGGAAGGAGGGGTAGGTTTTGGAGCAGCAAATCGTCTCTGCGGCATGCGCCCCGCGCGACGAGGCCGAGGTCTCGCTGCGGCCGCGCCGGCTGCAGGATTTTGTGGGGCAGCGCCAGATCAAAGACAACCTGGCGGTGTTTATCGAGGCGGCGATGAAGCGCCGGGAACCGCTGGATCACGTGCTGCTCTACGGGCCGCCCGGTTTGGGCAAGACCACCCTGGCCCACATCATCGCTCAGGAACTGGGGGTTCGCCTCTATCCCACTTCCGGACCGGCTTTGGAGCGTGCCGGAGACATGGCGGCGGTGCTGACCAACCTGGAGGCCCACGAGATTCTCTTCGTGGACGAGATCCACCGTCTGCCCAGGGTGGTGGAGGAGATCCTCTATCCGGCGATGGAGGACTTCTGCCTGGACATCATTATCGGCAAGGGGCCCGGCGCCAGGTCGATACGCATCGACTTGCCGCCTTTCACCCTGATCGGGGCTACCACCAGGGCCGGCCTGGTCAGCCTGCCACTTCGAGACCGCTTTGGCATCATCGCCCGGCTGGATTTCTATCCTAGGGAGGACCTGCATGCCATCGTCAGCCGGGCGGCTGTTCTACTGGGGATGAACCTGGATGAGAGCGGCGCCTGGGAGATCGCCGGCCGCGCCCGGGGCACTCCCCGGGTGGCCACCCGCCTGTTGCGCCGGATACGTGATTTTGCAGAGGTGGCCGGAACTGCAGACGTCTCCAGGGAGATCGTGCAATCGTCCCTGGAGCGCCTGGAGGTGGATGAGGCCGGGCTGGACAAGGTTGACCGGATTTTGCTGACAACGTTGATCGAGAAGTTTCAGGGCGGTCCGGTGGGCCTGGATACCCTGGCTGCGACGGCCCGGGAGGAGTCCGGGACGATCGAGGACGTTTACGAGCCCTACCTGCTGCAGATGGGGTACCTGCAACGCACTCCCAGGGGGCGGGTGGCGACGATCTCGGCATACACCCACCTGAAGATCGCCTACCCGGACAAGCCCGGGGCCGCCATCCAGCAGGCAACCCTGTTTCCGGAAGGGGAAGCGGAGTGAAGCTGCTGCTGCACGTCTGCTGCGGGCCCTGCGCCATCTGGCCGGCCCGGAAACTGCTGGAGCAGGGTCAAGACCTGCAGGGATTCTTTTTCAACCCCAACGTTCATCCCTACCAGGAGCACCAGAAACGGCTGGAGGCGGCCCTGGAACTGGCCCGTCAGTTGGAGTTTCCGCTGCTGGTCAGTGAGGGATACCAGCCCGAGCGTTATTTCCGGGATGTGGCTTTCCACGAGCACGAGAGCGAGCGCTGCCGGTTCTGCTATACCCTGCGTCTGCAGGAGGCGGCAGCCAGGGCACGGGAGACGGGCTGTGCCGGGTTCACCACCAGCCTCCTGATCAGCCCTTACCAGAAGCATGACCTGATCCGCACTACCGGGACGGAGATCGGAGAGCGGTCCGGTGTCCCTTTCATCTATTACGACTGGAGGCCGGCTTACTACGAGGGCCGGAGACAGGCCCGGGAGATGGGCCTTTACAGCCAGCGCTACTGCGGCTGTTTGTATAGCGAGCACGAGCGTTTCCGGGATTCGAAACGAGTCAGAGCAGTTTTTTCCAAAGACTGACGGCCCACGGCCAACGACTGTTTCTGGGAGAAACGGGGGAGGGCTGGATGACAGTGCATTATTTCTGCAGATCGTTGCTGCTGTGCTTGTTGGCGTTGTTCTTCGTCTGCCTGGGAGCGCCCCGGCAGGCGGGCGCCACGACCGCTGCGACCGGGGGATCGGGAAGCGCCGCGGCTGTAGGTGGGCAAACGGGTACAGGAGGCCTCATGCTCCGGGTCGCCCTCGATAAAGGTGTTCCCGGCGCCTCATTCAGTGTGGCGCAGGGGTCTTACACCCTTACCGACGGGTCGACCGGGGTCTCCCTGGGGGTGCCGGCGCTTGGTGGCGCCTGGTCGGTAACCGCTGCCGGGACCACCATGCAGGTGCAGGGACCTGGCGGGAACAGCGCCCAGTCTTATGGGGGGCCGATCGTCCTGCAGGCATCGGGCGGCGGCTCGAGCGGCGACCAGCCGGACCTGTTCTGCTATAAGGGCGTCCAGTACCGGGGCAACCTGGTGATCCAGATCCTGAACAATAACCTGCTGGTGCTGAACGTGCTGGATGTGGAAAGCTATCTTTACGGCGTGGTGGGCGATGAGATGGGCGGTGGCGTTCCGGTTGAGGCGTACCGTACTCAGGCTGTAGCCTCGCGCTCCTATGCCCTCGCCATGCGTGGCCTCTCCCCCTGGTATGATGTCGGAAGTGATACCGGCGCCCAGGTGTATGGAGGCTACACCGGGGAGCAGGAGTTCGCAGCCAGCGGGGGCAACCCGGTGGTGGAGGCGGTCCAGAGCACCAGCGGCCAGGTGCTGGAGTACGAGGGCGCCCTGGTCAAAGCCTACTTCCATGCTAACGCCGGTGGTTATACCGAGGACGCGGAGAACGTCTGGGCGATCAGCGAGCCCTATCTCAAGGGCGTCCAGAGCGATGGGGACGCCTATGCCTGCACGCTGGGCGGTTGGGCGCAGGGCACCTACACCTGGACAAAGACCTTTGACCGGTCTGACCTGGGAGCCCAACTCGGGGTGGGCAGGATCCTGGACATCCAGGTGTCCCGCAACCGTACCCAGGTAAGCACCGATCCGGCGACCGGCCGCGCCACCACGGCATTTATACCGGGCACCACCACCGTTTCCGGCAGGGTCACCCAACTCACCGTCGTCGGCGCCAGCAGCACCAAGACCTATACCAGGGACAACATTCGCCAGCCCTTCGGCCTCGAGAGCACCCTGTTCGATGTGGACATCGGCGGTCAGCTTGAGGGGCTGGATGCCCAGGGCCAGACTGAGACCGTTGCCGGGGACGGGGTCTGTCTCCAGGGGAAGGATGGGCCCGAGCAGACGGTTGCCCTGGGGTCGGGCAGCCTGTATATCATCGGCTCCGGAAACAGGCTGGTCACCCAGAGCGCATCCAGCGACAAGATCACCTTCAGCGGGCGTGGCGATGGCCACGGTGTGGGCATGAGCCAGTGGGGAGCGATTGGGATGGCTGTCAAGGGGGATAATTATCAGACGATCCTGGAACTATACTACGATCAGGGTAAAAACGACGGCAATCTGCAGATCGTGGGTAATTACGGCACTTGAAAGGACTTCAAAGTTGTGCAGGTAAGCAACTTCGATTATCATCTTCCACCTGAACTGATCGCCCAATACCCGGCGCCGGAGCGGCAAGATGCCCGGCTTCTTGTTTTGCGGCGGGACACCGGTGAGATCGACCACCGGCAATTTCCGGACCTGCTGGAGTACCTGGCGCCGGGGGACTTACTGGTGCTCAACGAGACCAGGGTCTTTCCGGCCCGGCTCTATGGCCGGAGGGCGGATACCGGGGGGAAACTGGAAGTGGTGCTGCTGCACGAGCGGCAGCCGGGAACCTGGGAGGCGCTCGTGCAACCGGGACGCCGCGCTCTGCCCGGAGTGTCCATCCTGTTCGGGGACGGGTCGCTGCGGGCGGATGTCGTGGAGCGCACCGCTGAAGGCGGGCGGTTACTACAATTCACTCCCGGCGACCCTGGGCGTTTCTGGGAACAGGTCCACGCCCTGGGGGAGACGCCCCTGCCTCCCTATATCAGGCGCCGGGCGGAGCAGGCGGACGTAGAACGCTATCAGACCGTGTATGCCCGGGTTACCGGATCGGTGGCTGCCCCCACAGCAGGGCTGCACTTCACGCAGGCGCTGCTCGACCAGGTCCGGGAGCGGGGGGTGCAGACAGCCTTTGTGTTGCTGCACGTCGGAATTGGCACCTTCCGTCCGGTCAGGGTCGAAGATGTGGAGGCGCACCCGATGCACGAGGAGTTTTATCAGCTTGGAGAGGCCGAGGCCGCCCTGATCAACGAGACCCGGCGCCGGGGTGGGCGCATCGTTGCCGTGGGCACCACCACGGTGCGTGTTCTGGAGAGCGCCGCCGCCGACGACGGGAGTGTCTCGGCGGGTGAGGGCTGGACGCTCCTGTTCATCTACCCCGGCTACCGGTTCAAGGTCATTGACGCCCTGGTGACCAACTTTCACCTGCCGCGTTCCACACTGCTGATGCTGGTGTCTGCCCTTGCCGGGCGGAACCTGGTACTGAGCGCCTACCGGGAGGCGGTCGCCGGGAGGTACCGCTTTTTCAGTTATGGCGATGCCATGCTGATTGTCTGAGAGGGAGAGTGCCTTGCAGAATGCATTTGGCTTTCAACTGTTAAAAAAGAGCGCCGGTTCCGCAGCCAGGCTGGGCCGCTTGCAAACCACCAGGGGAGCCATCGACACCCCGGCCTTCATGCCGGTGGGCACCCAGGCCACGGTGAAGACACTCACACCGGAAGAGGTCAGTGAACTGGGGGCGGAGATCATCCTCAGCAACACCTATCACCTCTACCTGCGGCCGGGTACGGAGGTGATTGCGGCGGCAGGAGGCCTGCACCGTTTCATGAACTGGGAACGTCCGGTGCTTACGGACAGCGGTGGCTTCCAGGTGTTCAGC
>PKYJ01000070.1 GCA_003132605.1 Peptococcaceae bacterium
CCTTCCACCCGGGAGATGGCGCCGCAGGAACTGGTTGCCAGCGCTATGCTGGCCGCCGAACAAGCTGACAGCGTCGGGATTGCCTTTACCTATTCGGAGCCCCTGGTCTGGTACGAGTACGTCTACGACACCGCCAGGCTGTCCCACGAGAAGGGGTTGAAGAACGTCCTGGTGACCAACGGCTCCATCCAGGAGGAGCCGCTGATGGAGCTGCTCCCTCTCATCGATGCCATGAATATCGACGTCAAGGGCTTCACCAGGGAATACTACCGGAAGACCTGTCACGGTAAGCTGGCGCCGGTCAAACGCACCGTGGAGCTTGTCCACAGCCGCTGCCACCTGGAGGTCACCACCCTGCTGGTACCCACCCTGAACGACAGCGACGAAGAGATCACCGCCCTGGTGGACTGGTTGGCCGGCCTGAATCCGGAGATCCCCATCCACTTCTCCCGCTACTTCCCTCAGTACCAGATGGACCTGCCTCCGACCTCCCTGGAGAGCCTGCGCCGCGCCCGGGAGATNNGCCTGCCACAAGCTGAAGTACGTTTACATCGGCAACGCCCCGGAGCTGGACGACGATAACACCTACTGCCCGGTCTGCCGCAACCTGCTTGTCTGGCGTAGCGGCTACCAGACCCGTATTCGCGGACTGGAGAATGGTTGCTGCTCCAAGTGCGGCGCCCGCATCCCCATCGTCAGTCAATGATCTCATTCTCAATCAGAAAGGGGGGGNNTGGCTCTAAGCTTCAGTGGGGGAAAAGCAATCACCCACTGAAGCCAAGACCCAGTTGAAGCTGAGAGGAGATGCCACAATGAAAAGATATCCGGGATTGTTTTCACCTGAAATTGCTTTGGCGCTGCTGCGAATCTTTCTGGGCTTTCTCTTTGTGGAGGCCGGCACTGAGAAACTGCTGGGAAATTTCAATGGAACGGCTCTGACGGGCACCCTCACCTCCTGGATTAATGGCGGGGGCAATGTGCCGGCCGACCCCAACCTCTGGTATGTGGGTTTTTTAAATGGAACAGTCATTCCTCACGCCAGCTTGTTTGCCAGCCTGGTGACCTATGGTGAGATCCTGGTGGGCATCTTCCTGATTCTTGGCCTGTTCACCAGCATCGTTGCCCTCATCGGAGCCTTCCTGAACGCCAACTACTACTTTGCCGCCGCCCAAACCAGTGTCTCAACCCAGAGCCTCAACGCCCTGTTCATCGTGGCGCAACTCTTATTTGCATTGGCCTGTGTGGGGCAGTTCTACGGTCTGGACCAGCTCCTGTTCAGCCATCTCCGGCGCCACCGGAAAGAAGAGAGAGTAGGAATCGCTTCATCCAAGGCATAAACTCTCCTTCATTTCTATTGTCTCTGGAAGGCATCCGGTTGGGGTTGGCGAGAACCCGCAATTGATCGCCTACCGGCTTAAATAACATTCTGGAAATATATCCACTAAGATTTGTTATAAAAGAGCGTACCTACCAAATCGATTGGTGGGTATGCTCCTTTTTTTATGGCAACGCCTGAGACGGGTCATATCTTTCGCTCTGGCTTGATAAGTTGATTATCCGGGACAATAGCAAGCATATGATGGTTCTTAGGCAGTATTTGAAACAGATCTTGCTAAATGGTAGGGGATTATGCAGCAAAATTAACGCGGAGACTATTGTATAAATATACATGGCAATGTATAATAATAATATGTTTTTTATAGTATGTGGTGAGGCCAACGAGGGAAACAGGTTGGACATACTCGGGCAAAAGGGAACAATAGCAAGAGGGGTATAATAAACGAGGATCATCTGCCGTAAAAGATAGATAGCATTGGGGGAGAGAAGATGGGTATCAAGGTCGGTATTATCGGCGCCACCGGCTACGTGGGAGAGGAGCTCGTCCGCATCCTGTGCCGGCATCCCCGGGTGACGGGGATTACCGTCGCTGCCAAGGATGCCCCGGGACAGCCCATGTCCCGGGTTTATCCCCACCTGGCAGGATTTGCAGACATGGAGATACTGGACATGGACCGGGTGCCGGAACTGATCTCGGGTTCCGACCTGGTTTTTATCGCCCTGCCTCACGGGCTGTCGGTCCCGGTAGCCCGTGAGGCCATGGCCGCCGGCAAGCGGGTGATTGACATGGCGGCAGACTTCCGGCTGCCGGACCAGGCTCTTTACGAACAGTGGTACCAGGCTGCCCACGAGGCCCCGGATCTGCTCGGAGAGGCGGTCTACGGCCTGCCGGAGCTGTTTCGTTCCGCGGTGAGGACGGCGCGCCTGGTGGCCAACCCGGGCTGCTACCCGACCAGCGCCCTGCTCGCCCTGGCCCCGCTCATGAAGCACGGCCTGGTGGAGCAGGACTCCCTGATCGTCGATTCCAAATCCGGAATCTCCGGCGCCGGTCGCACCCTGGCCCTCGGCAGCCATTACTCCGAGTGCAACGACAACGTGCGAGCATACTCAGTGGCCACTCACCGCCACACCCCGGAGATCTCCTACTACGCCTCGGTGCTGGCGGGCAGCAAGGTGGAGGTGGTCTTCACCCCCCATCTGATCCCCATGACCCGGGGCATCCTCAGCACCGTTTATGCCGAGCTGCTGCGGTCGATGGACGCTGCCTACCTGCGCCGGGTATACAGGGATTTCTACTCCGGAGAGGAGTTCATCCAGTTGATGGGTGAGGGGGAGTGGCCCGAGACCAAGTGGGTGCAGGGAACCAACCGCTGCTGCCTTGGCCTGACAGTGGTAGGACGGAAGCGGCTGATCGTCGTCTCGGTGATCGACAACCTGGTCAAGGGAGCGGCCGGGCAGGCGGTGCAGAACATGAACCTGATGTTTGACCTGCCGGAGGGCGCCGGGCTGAACTACCCGGGTTTGTATCCGTAAAACCATTTATCCACAGCCTTAAAGATTTTGAGAATCGATGGGATTGCCTATGGGTATGAGAGAATAGATTTCTTCGAGTAATAACAGCAAACTATGACACTGTTAAGGAGGGGCCTGGAATGAGCCAGGGCAATGAGGGCTGGGCGACGGCGCCCGGTGGGATAACGGCGCCGCAGGGGTTCAAGGCGGCGGGAGTGGCGGCCCAGGTGCGCAAGAAGGGGTGCCGGGATGTGGCGCTGATCTGTTCGGAGACCCCGGCGGTGGCGGCCGGTCTCTTTACCCGGAACTTGTTCAAGGCCGCCCCGGTCCTGGTAAGCCAGGAGCACCTGGCGGACGGCAGGGCCCAGGCGGTCGTGGTCAACAGCGGGATTGCCAATGCCTGCACGGGGGCGCAGGGGATGGCCGACGCCCGCCGCATGGCCGATTTAACAGGCGAACTGTTGGGTATCACCCCGGGGCTGGTGGTGGTGGCCTCAACCGGGGTCATCGGGGGGCCGATGCCGATGGACAAGATCGAAGCTGGCATAAGAGATGCTGTTGCTGCCCTCTCCCGCCAGGGGGGAGGCGCTGCTGCCGAGGCGATCATGACCACCGACACCACTCCCAAGGAGTGTGCCGTGAAGTTCTCCCTGGGGGGAAAGGATGTCGTAATTGGCGGGATGGCGAAGGGCTCCGGGATGATCCACCCGAACCTGGCCACCATGCTCTCCTTTCTGACGACTGATGCCGCCATCGAGAGGGCGGCCCTGGATGCTGCCCTGCGCTATGCTGCCGACCGCTCCTACAACGCCGTCACCATCGACGGGGATACCAGCACCAACGATACGGTGGTGATCCTGGCCAACGGCCTGGCCGGCAACGAACCGGTGACGCTCGAGAGCCCGGACTACGCCATTTTCCTTGATGCCCTGCTGTATGTCTGCGTGGAACTGGCGAAGATGATCGCCCGCGACGGCGAGGGGGCTACCAAGTACATGGAGGTCCGGGTCAGGGGAGCGAGCAGCGAGGAGGGAGCACGCCAGATCGCCCGCACCATCGCCTGCTCCAATCTGGTCAAGTCAGCCCTGTTCGGCGAGGATGCCAATTGGGGTCGGATCGTCACTGCCGCCGGGTATGCCGGGGTACCCTTCGACCCGGATAAAGTGTCGATCTGGCTGGGAGATCTGCTGGTTGCCGCTGAGGGCACCGGCCTGGTCTTCGATGAGGAACGGGCAAAGGAGATCCTGGAGGGCCGGGAAGTGGCGGTGACGGTTGACCTGAATCAGGGCGACGCCGATGGTGTGGCCTGGGGCTGTGACCTGTCGTACGACTACGTGCGGATCAATGGCAGCTACCGAACTTGATCGAGAAGGGGGGAGATGGAGATGGTCCTGACGCCATTGGAAAAGGCCGCCATCCTGGTGGAGGCGTTGCCCTACATTCGCAAGTTCTCCGGCCAGACCGTGGTCATCAAGTACGGCGGCCGGGCGATGCTCAGCGAGGAACTGAAGCAGGGAGTGATCGCCGACTGCATCATCCTCAAGCTGGTCGGTATCCACCCGGTGATCGTGCATGGCGGTGGCACGGCCATCGAGCAGATGCTGAAGCGGTTGGGTAAGGACTGGCAGTTCGTACGCGGCCAGCGGGTCACCGACGAGGAGACCATGGAGGTCGTGGAGATGGTCCTGTCCGGCCGGGTCAACAAGGAGATCGTGAGCCTGATCAACAGGCTGGGCGGCAGGGGGATCGGCCTCTCGGGCAAGGACGCCAACCTGATCGAGGCCCGTAAACAGGCGCTTCCTGCAGATCAGGGCGCGGAACCGGTGGACCTGGGTTTCGTTGGCGAGATCACCCGGGTTAACCCGGAGATCATCGAAACGGTCAGGGGTGAAGGCTACATCCCGGTGGTGGCGCCGATCGGGGTGGGCAAGGACGGGGAGACCTACAACATCAATGCCGACTACGTTGCCGGCGAGATTGCCGCCGCCCTGAAGGCCAACAAGCTGGTACTGCTGACCGACGTGGAAGGGATCCTGGAGGATCGCCACGACCCGGAGAGTCTGATATCGGTGATCAGGACCGGTGACGTGCCGGACTATATCGAGCGGGGCATCATCGCCGGGGGTATGATTCCCAAGGTGGAGTGCTGCGTGCGGGCACTGAACCAGGGAGTGGGGCGCACCCACATCATTGACGGGCGCATCCTGCACTCGATCCTGCTCGAGGTCTTCACCGACAAGGGCGTCGGTACCATGGTGGTCGATTGAGAAGTGGTGGGAAGTGGGCGCACCTCTCATATCACAAAGAATGGGGATGGGAACAATGGTGGAGACATCGCCTGAATCAACAACCACAGGTATGCAATACAAAGATCAGGTAATGCGGGACGGGCAGCAGTACCTGATGCAGAACTATGCCCGGCTGCCCCTGGTGCTGATCAGGGGGCAGGGCGCCCAGGTCTGGGATGCCGATGGCCGCAGCTACTTGGATTGCGTGGGCGGCATCGCCGTCAACTCGGCCGGCCACTGCCACCCACTGGTGGTGGCAGCGATCAAAAAACAGGCGGAGCAACTGATCCACGGCTCCAACCTCTACTGGCTGCCCCAGCAGGTGGCCCTGGCCAAGCGGCTGGTGCGCCTCTCCGGCCTCGACCAGGTCTTCTTCTGCAACAGCGGGGCGGAGGCCAACGAGGCGGCGATCAAGCTGGTGCGCAAGTATGGCCATGAGCACGGCAAGTCCGCCCCTGAGATCATCTCCTTCACCAACTCGTTCCACGGGCGCACCCTGGGGGCGCTGGCCGCCACTGCCCAGCCCAAGTTATGGGAGGGCTTCGAGCCGCTGCCCGGTGGCTTCGTGCACATACCCTTCAATGATATCGACGCCCTGCGGGCGTCCATCAGCCCGCAGACCGTGGCCATCCTCGTGGAGCCGGTGCAGGGGGAGGGCGGAGTCAACGAGGTTACACTGGAGTTCATGCAGGCCCTGGCGGAGGTCCGGGAGACACACGGGGTACTGCTGATGTTCGACGAGGTGCAGTGCGGACTCGGCCGAACCGGGGAAATGTTCGCTTTCGAGCGCTACGGTGTGCAGCCGGATGTGATGATGCTGGCCAAGGCCCTGGGCGGGGGACTGCCGATCGGGGCGCTGCTGGCTCGCCGGGAGGTGGCGGCAGTCTTTCAACCGGGCACTCACGGCACCACCTTTGGCGGCAACCCGGTGGTCTGCGCCGCCGCCCTGGCGCTGCTGGATGTTATGGAGCAGGAAAGCCTGCCGGCCAATGCCGAGGTCATCGGTAACTACTTGAAGGATAAGTTGAAAGCCCTGCGGCAGCGATTCCCCTTCATCAAGGAGGTGCGGGGGCGCGGCCTGCTGTTGGGGATCGAGTTCGACCGCTCCGCCAAGCGCCTGGTCGCCCTCTGCCAGGAGGCCGGACTGCTGGTCAACTGCACTGCCGATAAAGTGATCCGCTTCATGCCGCCCCTTAACATCACCAGGTCAGAGGTGGACCAGGCGCTGGCCATCTTCGAGGATGCGCTGCAGCGGTTTGCCTGCTAGCCCATATAAGAAAGGGGGCACCGAGATGCCCAGGCGCACGGACTTGAAAAAGGTAATGGTGATCGGCTCAGGCCCGATCGTCATCGGGCAGGCAGCGGAGTTCGACTATGCCGGGACCCAGGCCTGCAAGGCCCTCCGGGAGGAGGGCCTGGAGGTCGTGCTGGTAAACAGCAACCCGGCCACCATCATGACCGACGCCAACATGGCCGACCGGGTGTATATAGAACCGTTGAACGTGGAGTTTTTAACAGAGATCGTCGCCCGGGAGCGTCCGGACGGGGTGCTGTCAGGCCTGGGTGGCCAGACTGGCCTGAACCTGACGATGGAACTGGCCGAGGCCGGTGTGCTCGATAAGTATGGGGTGGAGGTGCTGGGCACACCGCTGGAGGCGATCAGGAGAGCCGAGGACCGGGAACTGTTCAAGGCAACCATGCTGGAGATCGGTGAACCGGTGCCGGGAAGCGTCATCGTCACCGATATGGAGGAGGCGGTGGCCGCCGCCGGCAGCACCGGTTACCCGGTGATCGTCCGTCCGGCCTACACCCTTGGCGGCACCGGAGGCGGCATCGCCCACACCGAGGATGAACTGCGCCAGATCGCAGCCATCGGCCTGAAGGCCAGCCGCATCGGCCAGGTGATGCTGGAGGAGGGCGTACTGGGCTGGAAGGAGGTCGAGTTCGAGGTGATGCGTGACGGCGCAGACAACTGTATCACCGTCTGCAGCATGGAGAACTTCGACCCGATGGGGGTGCACACCGGCGACAGCATCGTGGTCGCTCCCACCCAGACCCTGAGCGACCGGGAGTACCAGATGCTGCGCAGTGCCTCCCTGAAGATCATCCGGGCTCTGGGGGTGGAGGGGGGCTGCAACATCCAGTTCGCCCTGGATTCCAACAGCTTCAGCTACAGGGTGATCGAGGTCAACCCCCGGGTCAGCCGTTCCAGTGCCCTGGCGTCGAAGGCCACCGGCTACCCGATTGCCCGGGTGGCGGCAAAGATCGCCACCGGTCTGCGCCTGGACGAGATCGCCAACCAGGTTACCGGGGAGACCTGCGCCTGCTTCGAGCCGGCGATCGATTACATCGTGTGCAAGATCCCCCGCTGGCCGTTCGACAAGTTCGCCGGGGCCGACCGCACCCTGGGCACTCAGATGAAGTCCACCGGAGAGGTGATGGCCATCGACCGCTGCTTCGAGGGCGCCCTACTCAAGGCGGTACGTTCCCTGGAGATCGGCCTCTATGGCCTGGTGCTGCCGGAGGCCGCCCAGTGGACGGAGATGCAGCTCGAAGAGAGGCTTTCCGTGCCCAACGACGAGCGGCTGTTCGCGGTGGCCGAAGCCTTCCGCCGGGACTGGACGCTGCGGGAGGTCAACTACCTGAGCAAGATCGACCACTGGTTCCTGAACAAGGTCCGTCACATCGTCAGGCACGAGCAGCGGTTGCAGGGGGAGGACCTGACCCCGGACCTGCTGCGGGAGAGCAAGCGGTTGGGCTTCTCCGACTACCAGATCGCCAAGCTGACCCGGCGGGAGGCCGGTGTTGTCCGCGCCTTGCGCCGGGAGGCGGACATCACCCCAGTCTACAAGATGGTGGACACCTGCGCCGCTGAATTCGCGGCGGCCACCCCCTACTTCTACAGCACCTACGACCAGGAGAACGAGGCGGCCCCCTCTGGGCGGAAGCGGGTGATCGTGCTGGGTTCCGGGCCGATCCGCATCGGCCAGGGAATCGAGTTTGACTACTGCTCTGTCCACGCTGTCTGGGCGCTGAAAGAGGCCGGGGTAGAGGGAGTGATCATCAACAACAACCCGGAGACGGTCAGCACTGACTTCGATACTGCCGACAAGCTCTACTTCGAGCCCCTGGCTCCGGAGGACGTGCTCAACGTGATCGACCAGGAGCAGCCGGACGGAGTGATGGTGCAGTTCGGTGGCCAGACGGCCATCAACCTGGCCAGCCACCTGGCCTACTATAACGCCCCGATCCTGGGCACCAGCATGGAGGGGATCGACGCCGCCGAGGACCGGCGGCGCTTCGAGAGCCTGCTCAAGGGTCTGCGTATCCCCCAGTCCCAGGGCAAGACGGTGATGGCGGCAGACGAGGCGGTGGCGGTGGCCGAGGAACTGGGTTACCCGGTGCTGGTACGCCCGTCGTACGTCCTGGGAGGCCGGGCGATGGAAGTGGTGGAGAACACCCAGGACCTGGTGGGCTACATGGCCTCGGCGGTAAAGGTCAGTTCCAAGCACCCGGTGCTGATCGACAAGTACATCAGGGGCAAAGAGGTGGAGGTGGACGCCGTCTGTGACGGCCGCCAGACCCTGATCCCGGCGATCATCGAGCACATCGAGAGAGCGGGAGTGCACTCCGGGGACAGCACGGCGGTGATCCC
>PKYJ01000005.1 GCA_003132605.1 Peptococcaceae bacterium
TCGGAAACAGTCATGCCGGGGTTACCAAACTGCCCGAGGGCGTCCATCACCGCCTCCAGCTTTTCAGGCCTGATCACACACTCAATTTTGGTCACTGTCTTGGTCCTTCCTCTCTGAGATAAATCATACAGCCTGGCGATTAAGATGATCTATTCTCCCAAAGTCCTACTTTTCCTTTTTTTTTATCACAGATGACTACCCGCTCTAAGCCCCCGCTTCCTCCGCATCCGGGCTACGCCCGGCCTGAAGAATGCGGAGTACATCCGAAGCGGTGGGATAAGAGCGGCTACATCGCTGTATTAACCGGGTTGGAAACGCTCTGCAGGTATTTCTGCCTACCTGTATTCTCGGCGCTTCCGTCAGGGGCGTCAAGAAATATAGTCGTAGGCGCGCTCACCGTGCATCGGCAGGTCGAGACCGGCGATCTCCTCCGCCGCGCTCGCCCGGAGACCGGTGAACAGGCTGACCACCTTCAGGATGATGAAGGTCATGGCTGCAGCAAAGACCCAAGTGGCCAACACGCCGATCAGTTGCACCCCGAGCTGACCGGGGGCACCGTAGAAGAGGCCATTGTGGCCGTTGGCGTTGACAGCGGTAGACGCAAACAGGCCGGTGGCCAGGGCACCCCAGGTGCCGCCGATGCCATGCACACCAAAGGTGTCCAGAGCGTCGTCATAGCCCAGCTTCGCCTTCATGACGCTGACTGCATAGTAACAGATAGCTCCGCCCACCAGGCCGATCACTATGGCAGACATGGGGGTGACAAAGCCGGAGGCGGGTGTGATGGCCACCAGTCCGGCCACACAGCCGCTGGCCGCGCCAAACAAGGTCGGCTTGCCGTTATGGATCCACTCGGTGCAGACCCAGGCCAGACCGGCGGCGGCGGCGGCAGTGTTGGTCGCCACAAAGGCGCTGGCGGCCAGGCCGTTGGCGGCCAGGGCGCTGCCGGCGTTAAACCCGAACCAGCCGAACCAGAGCAGGCCGGCGCCCAGTACGATAAACGGCACGTTGTGCGGCAGCATCGGCTCTTTCCTGTAGCCGAGGCGCTTGCCCAGGACAAGCGCCGTCACCAGACCGGAGACCCCGGAGCTGATATGCACGACCGTGCCTCCGGCGAAGTCCAGCACGCCCAACCTGCCCAGCCAGCCCCCGTAACCCCAGACCCAGTGCGCCAGGGGATCATAAACAATGGTCGTCCAGAGCAGGGTGAAGATCAGGAAGGCCGGAAAGCGAAACCTCTCCGCAAAGGAGCCGGAGATCAGAGCAGCGGTAATGATGGCGAACATGAGCTGGAAAGCCATGTATGCCAACTGCGGAATGGTCGCCGCATAGTTCGGGTTGGGCGCCCCGCCGATGCCGCTCAAACCCAGCCACGCAAGACTCCCGATCAGGTGCAGTTTGTCGGGGCCGAAAGCGATGCTGTAACCAAACAGCACCCACTGCACAGAAATGAGGCAGATGATGATAAAGGAATGCATGATGGTGCTCAGTACGTTCTTGCGGCGCACCATGCCGCCGTAAAAAAACGCCAGGCCGGGAGTCATCAGCAGCACCAGAGCGGCGCAGATCAGCACGAAGGACGTGTCCCCGCTGTCGATTTTCGGGGCATCCGCCGCCCAGGCGACTCCCGTGCTGGCCAACCATAACAGAGGCAGCAGGCAGCCTGCCCAGATCACTCTTTTCTTCACGACAACAACCCCTCCAGTTTTATCATCCAGATTTACTAGAAGATATCTAAAACTCAGCTTCACAATAAGCTTATCTATTCGGCTTCTGTTCCCTACTCCACACCCCCCTTCCCGACAAAGACAAAGCCCCCTCCTGGGAACGACCTTGTTCCCAAAACAGGGGGCAACACTGCCTTGCCGGAACCGCAGCATCGCGGCATGCGGCCATATTCAAGATTTAATACGGCAAATCCGGATCAGAAAATAAAAACCCCGTTCTGTTCGGACGGGGATTCCCTATCAAACAACAACCATCATAGGGGCTCCCTCATCCCGGTCCTGGTCCGGCATCTTTGCCGAAAGAGAAACCAACTTACAAGATTATAAACAGAAGACCGGCCGTTTTGTCAACAAAATTCCGACAAGTATCATGTATACTTCATCGCCCCACCAGGTAAAAGCTACCTGGCTGACACCTGTTTCCGAGATCCGGCGCATCCGCGGCGCAAGATGCAGTGCCGACGGGTGCCCTCTCAGCGCACTGATTTATGCTGCGCCAAGATCGAGCCGCACCTCCCGGTTCAAACAGAAAACCCCCTCATGATTCCGGAGGAATCACCAGGGGGATGCCCATGGTTGTTAGTGATGTCTTATTTACGAGATTTCGACGATCTGGCCCGTAGGATACCATTGAACATTTTTATTGAGCAATTGGCTGATCGCCCTGAGCGGAACCATCATCCGTCCGTCGATAATCTGCGCCGGTGTGTCCAGACTATAAGGGTTGCCGTTAAGACTAACTTGCTGGTCATTGTTGGTAATCAGGATCTGGTTCGACCCGTCGTTGATGGCAACAGAGCCGTCAGCATTCCAGGTGACATCGTTGTCGGACAAGCCCAGGGCATTGGCAATTTTTCGGATGGGGACCAGTACGCGACCGTTCACGATCACCGGTTGCACATCAAAATTGACCTCGTTGCCGTTAACGAATACGCTGATACTACCGGCTCCCTGCTGCTGGTAAATCTGCCCCAGTTGCGAGTATGCCCAGCCAGGATTTTCGATACTGATGATTGTCTTCAGGATAGTTTCTGCACTGCCCCAATTGCTGTTACTATAAGCAACAGTCAATTGCTCTTCCAGATTGGCAATAGTATCCTGAGCTTTCTCAAGCTGCTGAATCTGCTTCAGGATCTGCGTTGCCTGATCTATCTGTTTGTAGCTCAGTGCTGTTGCAAATTCCTGCTGCAACTGGTCAATCTGATCGCTGCTACTGCCGGACTGTGCCGACGACTGGCTGCTGATCGTGAAACTTGCCACAGCCACGCTGCTCCAGCCTGATGTCGGGTCATGAACGGCTGCCTGCACCGTCTCGGACTGACTCACGGTGAAAGCCGCGCTGTAAGCAATCGCTGTGCTGCTCGTCTCCGGGTTGGACCCGTCGGTGGTGTAGTAGGCGGTGTCCCCGCTGGGGATGTTGCTGATGGTGGCGCTCTGGGCCGAGGTGTAGGTGCCGCCGGCCGGATTGATCACAGGCCCGCCGGACTGTGCCGACGACTGGC
>PKYJ01000136.1 GCA_003132605.1 Peptococcaceae bacterium
GGCCACCTCCAGGGTGTGCGTCAGCCGCGTCCGGTAATGGTCTCCCTCCGGGGCAATGAAGACCTGGGTCTTATGTTTCAGACGCCGGAAGGACTTGGAATGAATGATCCGGTCCCGGTCGCGCTGGTAGTCGGTCCTGACCTGGCAGGGCTCCTCGTAGACGAGACGCCCCCGTGAATCGGCGCTAAGAGCTGCATAGCGGGAGAAGTAGGTCTTCTCCCGCTCTTCGATCTCTTTCCGAACATTGGGAAAAGACAAGCTCTCGCCCTCCCTTCTCGAAGTTCGATATCATGAAGTGAGGAGCATTAGCGGGAGAAGCGCTAGACGTCTCTCTCTTCTTTATTGCTGACAGCAGCCTGGGCAGCTGCCAACCTGGCGACGGGCACCCGGAACGGCGAGCAGCTNNGGATCGCCGCCATGCTCGCCGCAGATCCCCAGCTTGATCTTGGGGTTGGCGGACCGGCCAAGCTCACAGGCCATCTTCACCAGCTTGCCGACCCCGGCCCGGTCCAGTACCGCAAAGGGATTGTCCGCCAGGATCTTCTTCTCCATATACGCCGGGATGAACTTGCCTTCGGCGTCATCCCGGCTGAAGCCCATGGTGGTCTGGGTCAGGTCGTTGGTGCCGAAGGAGAAGAAATCGGCCACCTTGCCGATCTCGTCGGCGGTGATGCAGGCCCGCGGCAGCTCGATCATCGTGCCGATGGGGATCTCCAGGTGCACACCGGTCTCCTGCTCCACCGACTGGAGCACCTCTTCACACTGCGTTCTCAGCAGCCTTAACTCGATATCGCTCATCACCAACGGGATCATGATCTCCGTCTCCGGGTGGTAACCCTCTTTCAGCAACTGGGTGGTGGCCTGGATGATCGCCCGCACCTGCATGGCATAGATCTCCGGATGGGTGACACCGAGCCGGCAGCCACGGTGACCGAGCATCGGGTTGAACTCGTGAAGCTGGCGGGCTCTCCTCAATATCGCATCCTTCCGTTCGATCTCCCCGGGATCGCCATTGGTCAGCCGCAGCTTGGCGATCTCAATGGCCAACTCCTCGGTGTTGGGCAGAAACTCGTGCAGCGGCGGGTCCAGCAGCCGGATGGTCACCGGCAGGCCGTCCATCGCCTTGAGGATCCCGTAGAAGTCCCCCTGCTGCATGGGGAGCAGCTTGTCCAGGGCAACCGCCCGCTCCTCGGTGGTCTCGGACATGATCATCTCATGGACGATGGGGATGCGGTCCGAGGCCATGAACATGTGCTCGGTGCGGCAGAGGCCGACCCCTTCCGCCCCGAACTGCCTGGAGCGCTCGGCGTCCAGCGGGGTGTCGGCATTCGCCCGCACTCCCAGGCGCCGGATCTGGTCCGCCCAATCAAGCAGGATGCGAAACTCATCGCTCAGTTCCGGGGCGATCATCCTGACCTCGCCCAGGAACACACTACCGGTGGCGCCGTCGATGGAGATGAGGTCGCCCTCCTTGACCTCGACTGCGCCCGCCCGGAACAGCTTGGCGTTGTAATCGATGCGCAGGGCCTCACAGCCGCAGACACAGGGCTTGCCCATGCCCCGGGTGACCACCGCCGCATGGCTGGTCATACCGCCGCGGCTGGTGAGAATACCTTGAGCGGCCACCATCCCGTGAATGTCGTCGGGGGTGGTCTCCGTTCTGACCAGGATCACTTTCTCCCCGTTTTTAGCCCTCTCTGCAGCATCGTCGGAGTCAAATACCACCTTGCCGGAAGCGGCGCCCGGTGAGGCCGGAAGGCCCTTGGCGATCACCTCGGTCTTGCTATTGGGATCGATCCGGCGGTGCAGCAACTGGTCGATCTGGGCGGCGTCAATCCGGGTGATGGCCTCCTCCTTGGAGATCAGCCCCTCGCCCACCATATCCACCGCCGCCTTCACGGCCGCAGCCGCCGTTCGTTTACCGGACCGGGTCTGCAGCATGTATAGCCTGCCGTGTTCGATGGTGAACTCGAGGTCCTGCATGTCCCGGTAGTGCTTTTCCAACAGGGAGGCGACCCGCTCGAACTCCTTGTAGGTCTCCGGCATCTCCTCTTTGAGCATGGAGATCGGATGGGGCGTCCGGATACCTGACACCACGTCCTCGCCCTGGGCGTTCATCAAGTACTCTCCGTAGAGGGCCTTCTCACCGGTGGCCGGGCTGCGGGTGAAGGCCACGCCGGTGCCGCTGTTCTCGCCCATGTTGCCGAACACCATGGCCTGGATGTTGACGGCGGTGCCGAGATCATCCGGAATCTGGTTGATCTTCCGGTAGACGATCGCCCGGGGGTTATTCCAGGAATCGAACACCGCCTTGACTGCCAATCTGAGTTGGTCAGGCGGGCCCTGGGGAAAATCGGCGCCGGTCTCCTCCTTGACAATCACCTTATACTCATTGACGATCTCCTGCAGCAGGTCCGACGTCAGCAAGTAGTCGTAGCGCAGTCCGTACCGGGTCTTGTAACGGGCAAGCACCTCTTCGAACCGGTCGCGCTCGATCCCCAGCACGATGTCGCTGAACATCTGAATAAAGCGCCGGTAGCAGTCCAGGGCGAAGCGCTCGTCCCCGGTGGCGGCAGCCAGGGTTTTGGCCGTCTCGTCGTTAAGACCCAGGTTAAGCACCGTGTCCATCATGCCGGGCATGGAGATCTTGGCTCCGGAGCGCACGGAGACCAGCAGGGGGTTCTTCGGGTCGCCGAAAGTCTTGTCCACCCGCTGCTCCAACTTGTGCAGCGCCTCGATCATCTGAGTCTCCAGACCAGGCGGAAAATCCTTCACCTGGGCGCTGCTATATTCGATGCAGGCCTCGGTAGTGATGGTGAATCCGAGCGGCACCGGCAGCCCCAGGTTGGTCATCTCCGCCAGTCCAGCTCCCTTGCCGCCGAGCAGCCCCTTCATATCCGCCCTACCTTCGTTAAACAGGTAAACATACTTTTTCTGCATAACTTCATCCCCCCCCACCTTCTGATCGATTTGACCGATTTATTCTCACCGACAGAGAACATCAAGCCGCATACACCACCACTGGCGACTTGCTGCCAAAGCTTTTGTTCCTCCAACGCGCCCGCAAGGGCGGTACCCGGGATGCCCACAAGGCTCGCTGCGCTCGCAATCAAGGTGACACCGCACCACAAGTGGGACCGGGCACCGGCACGACCATCGACACCCCGGTGCTAGTCAAACGCCTCTCATGTATTAGGTCATTGACGAGTATGTGGAATTTTACTAGAAGTACTCAGGTTGCTTTAGCGACAGGCTACTCGGCCTGGCGCGTCTCCCTGTAATAGATCTCCGAAACTCTGCTGGCCGTCTCTTCCACAGCCTTGTTGGTCACATCGATGACCGGGCAACCAATCTGGGCCATCAACCGGTCGGCATACTGGATCTCCTTGTTGATCCGCTCCAGGCTGGCATACTCCGCATCGGGAGTCAGGCCCAGGGTCTTCAGGCGCTCCTGCCGGATGTGGGTCAGCGGCTGCGGCCGGATGGTCAGCCCGATAATCTTGCGCTGCGGGATCTTGAACAGTTCCGCCGGCAACTCCACTTCGGGAACAATCGGCACGTTGGCAGATTTGATCCGCTTGTTGGCCAGGTACATACTGACCGGGGTCTTGGATGTGCGGGAGACGCCGATCAGGACCACGTCCGCATACAGCAACCCCCGTGGGTCCTTGCCGTCGTCGTACTTGATGGCAAACTCGATCGCCTCGATCCGGTTGAAATACTGCTCATCCAGGCGGTGGATCAGGCCGGCCTGCTTCTTGGGCGCCGCCCCTGTAGCCCTGGCAAGCACGTCTATCAGGGGACCCAGGATATCCACGGTGGGTATCCCCCTGGTGGCGGCCATCGCCTCCAGATCGTCCCGCAGACCGGAGACCACCAAGGTATAGGCGATGACGCTGGGAACGGCGGCAGCCTCCTCTATCATCTGCTCCAACGCGGTGTGATCACTCACGTAGGGGATGCGGCGGATCTCGAACTGACCGTGGTTAAACTGGCTGGTAGCCGCTCGGGCCACAGACTCCGCTGTCTCACCCAGGGAATCGGAAACGATAAAGATCACAGGGTTCACGCATGCTTCTCCTCTCAAAAGGTCTTGCCTGGCTCCCCCAACTCCACAAAGATCCGGGACACGGTGGTCTTGGTGAACCGTCCGGTGACCCTCAAAACTTCCTTACCGCTCACTGTCTCCGGTTCGACAACCGGCAGTGAGTCAACTTCATGCTCCACCAGCAGGCGTGCCGCTTCATAGACGAATTCGCCCCCCCTGACGGTGACGACGTTCGGTACGCGGGTCATTACCACCCGGACCGGGATCTTAGGCAGGTCAACCCCGCCCATAGCCACCTTGAGCAGGTCCTTGCGGGAAACCACCCCTTCCAGGTGGCCGGTCTCACTGACGATGAACAACGTCCCGGTATCCTCCGTAAACAGGGCGACAATGCAATCGTAAACCGAGGTGCCCCCCTGTACCACCACCGGCACCGCTTTCACGGCATCGACGGTCAGGCGGTGGACATCCTCCGCCGCCAGCAGGCCGGGCTTCTTACTATTATAAAAGTAGCCAACCCGGGGGCGAGCATCCAGCAATCCAGCCATCGTCAACACAGCCAGGTCCGGGCGCAAGGTGGCCCGTCGCACGTTGAGCAGGGTGGCGATGTGCTCTCCGGTGATGGGAGAATTGCCCTTGACGATCTGGATGATCTGCTCCTGGCGCGCTGTGATTTCGATGGCCCCTCATCCCCTTCTCCGCAGGCTCGAGGCTTCGCCTCGGCTGAAAGCCCGCCTGCACACCGGCCGGTACTTTTGCTGGCTGAATCCATTGTTTTCAATGTGATATACTATTGTCTTTTTTTACGCCAATAAATATGTATTATATTCCTTTACGATTTATTTTTTAAAATTCCTTCTTAAAATATGAAAATAGATCCAGGGACGATCCTCTTGATACATTACTGTCCCGGATGTGCCCATTTGAATCATCTGATGGCGCTCGGACGCCGCGCCCACGCCATGTGAAGTTTCAATGCACGATTTTATCCAGATCGCCAAACTTTCGCAAGGTAGAGGCAATATCTTTCAGAAGCGCCAGGCGGTTGGCCCTGATAGCATCTTCGGGCGCCATCACCAGCACCTCGTCGAAAAAGTGGCCGAGCGGCTCCAGCAGCGAGGCAGCAGCAAACAGAGCCTGCTCAATCTGGTCCTGCCGCTCCAGGCGCATGATCTCCTTCTTGATCCGGGACCAGGCCTGGTAAAGGCCCACCTCTGCGTCCTCGGTGAGCAGGGCCGGATCGATGGCATCGGCGGTGGCGTGGCGGGTGAGGTTGGCGGCCCGGGTGAAGGCGGTCAGCAGTGCTTCGAATTCCGGGGTGTGGCGCTGGGTTCTGAGAACCTGCAACCGCCTGTTGACGGTGACGATCCGGTCGCTGTCACTGCCCAAAGCAGCCTCCACCAGGTCGTAGGCATAGCCCTGGTCCATGAAAATATTCCGCATCCGGGCGCGGAAAAACTCCTCCAGCCGCCCGGCGACCTCTTCCAGGGAAGCCTGTAGTTGGTACTGGCTGAACCCCCTGTAGGCCTGCTCGATCAGAGACCTGAGAGAGAGGTCGCACCGGTGCGCCAGGAATATGTGACAGATGCCCAGGGCCTGGCGCCGCAAGGCGTATGGGTCCTGGGATCCGGTAGGTTCCAACCCCATGGCGAAGCATCCCACCAGGCTGTCGATCTTGTCGGCCGTGGCCACCACTGCTCCCAGCTTGCTGGCCGGCGGCTCGTCACCCGCATGGCGGGGCTGGTAGTGCTCCCGGATCGCCCGGCAGACTCCGTCCCTCTCCTCATCCACCGCAGCATAGGCCGCCCCCATGATCCCTTGCAGTTCGGGGAACTCATAGACCATGTTGGTCACCAGGTCGGCCTTGGCCAGCAGGGCCGCCCGCTCCGCATCCTGCTGCTGCCCGGGGGTGAGCTTCAACAGGCCACCAAGGTAACGGGTCAGTTGCAGGAGGCGCTGGGTCTTGTCGTAGATCGTTCCCAGGCCCTCCAGGAAGACGATCTGCTGCAGTCTCTCCACCTTCTGCGCCAACGGGCTTTTCAGATCTTCGTGCCAAAAGAACTCAGCGTCGTACAGCCGGGCGCGCAGCACCTTCTCGTTGCCATCCCGGACCAGGCCCTGGTTCACCGGGCCGTTGGCGAAGGCCAGAAACCGGGGAAGCAACTGGTCTGACTGGCTCCAAACCGGAAAATAGCGCTGGTGATCCTGCATCGGAGTGATCACCACCTCGGGCGGCAGCTTGAGAAAGCGGGGGTCGAACCCGCCGCAGATCAGTGTCGGGCACTCTACCAGGTTGGTCACCTCATCCAGCAGCGACTCGTTCGGCAGCACCTTGCCGCCAACTGCCGCGGCGGCTTCCTGGGCCTGCTGCCAGATCAGGCGCCGGCGCCGGGACTGATCGACGATGACCCCGGCCTGTTCCAGTTTTACAAAATAATCCTCTGGCCGTTCGAGGGACACCGGCTCCCGGGAGAAGCTGCGAATCCCGTAGGTGAGGCGCCCGGAATGCAGCAGGTCATACTCGAAATCGACCACCTCCCGGTCCAACAGGCATACCAGCCAGCGGATCGGACGGGCAAACTTGACCTCCCGGTCGCCCCAGCGCATCGGCTTGGGGAAGGACAGACTGCCGATGAACTGGGGGGTCAGCTCTCCCAGCACCTGCTTTGCTTCCCTGCCAGGAGCGCGCTTTTGGGCAAACAGATACTCGCCGCCGGGCGTGCCCTTCACCACCAGGTCTGCAACGGACACCCCCTGTCCCCGGGCAAAGCCCTCCGCCGCCCTGGTGGGCCGCCCCTGTTCATCAAAAGCCGCCTTGCGGGATGGCCCCTTGACCTCTTCCACCAGGTCCGCCTGCTGCTTGCCTACTCCCCAAACATAGAGGGTCAACCGCCTAGGGGTGGCAAAACCGGCCAACCGCTGGTAAGCGATCCGGTGCGATCGGAGCCTCT
>PKYJ01000032.1 GCA_003132605.1 Peptococcaceae bacterium
TCAAGGGTGGAGCAGTGCTTCAGCAGGGAGCGGATGGTGCAGGACTACCTGGCGGTGTACGGGCAGGTCCTGAGTGGGAATGGGGTCAGGATGCCGGCGGCTCTGGCGCCTTTAGCCTGATCGCCTCCGGGATTAGGTCGCCGACCTTGGCGGTGGCCAGGCAGATATAGGTGTCTGCGGCGCCGTAATAGACCAGGATCTCGTCGTTCGCATCCAGCACTGCCTTGTCCTTGACCGGCACCGCCCCGCAGGTGAAGACCACCCTGGTTACCCAGCAATGCTCGTCACCGATCTCGCACGCGGTCTCCGGGGACAGCACCGGGTTGGGGGAACGGTAGAGCAAGCGCTCGGGGTTGTTCAGGTCGGTGAGGATCACGCCCAGGCGGTAGACCCNNGTCCCGGTCCACTCCGTGGTAGATCAGCAGCCAGCCGTACCTGGTCTTGATCGGCTGGGATCCCGCCCCGATCTTCAGAGAGTCCCACATCCTGCCGGAGCGCGGCCCCAGTATGATGGAGTGCTTCTCCTTGGGGGCCGGAAACTCCAGTTTATCCAGGTGGGAAACCCAGATGCTGGGATCGATCCGGTGGTAGATCACGTACNNTGCCGTTGATCTGCTCAGGGAAGAGGACGGCGTCTTTATCCCAGATGTCCCGAAAAGCGAAGCCCATGCGCTCCCAGCGGTCCCACCTGCGGTTCAGAAAATCGTCGACGGTGATCTCCGCGGCGGAGATCTGGGCGATCGATCCGTCGTAGGCGGTGTAGAGCATGTAGATCTTGTCCTCGATAATTACTGCCCGGGGGTCCTCTACGCCCTTCTTGTCCTTCTCGTCATGGGGGGTGAAGACCGGCTCCGGCAGCCTCTCCAGCACCCGGTAGCCATCGGTGATCGCCAGGCCGATACGCGACACCTCGTCATCCCCGAACGCCCGGTAGAGCAGGTAGACCCGGTCCCTGATACGGACTGCCGCCGTGTTTAGGACGTACTTGCTTTCCCAGTAGTGTTCCTTGATCGGGCTCAGGATCGGGTTGTCCGGGTATCGTTCCAGCGGTTTGGCAGGAGGGTAGTCCAGGGTCTCCTGCACCACCACGTTGACGTCCTTCTTTTGCTTGATCCCCAGCAACATATCCAGGAGGTTCTCGCTTGCCCGTCCCTCGCCGATGAACTGGCTCACCGTGTGCATGATCTCCTCGGGGTCGTATCCCAACTCGGTGTAGATCTCCTCCAGGAGGTCGTGGTTGAACCATTTCTCTTCCACGTGGCTGGACAGCGGGGTGGGGATGTCCCGCCCGCCCTTGTAGCTGTAGCTGGCCCAGCTCCAGGCGGAGCAGGGTATGAAGGCGCCGTCCGCCAGGACCTGGCTCAGGCCATAGCCCTCGCACATCATCTCCAGCAACTTGGCGTCTTCAGGGCGGCCCGATTCCGCCAACTGTCTGGCTGTGTTGTGAAACTGGCCAACTAGGGCGCGGTGGTGGAAGTTCTCGAAGATGTTATGCACGGAAAAGACGGTGGTCTCGTAGCGCCCGATCAGCGAGTTGCGGATCTTGAGGCCGAGGTTCCTGCGCTCTCTGGAATAGGTCCGCAGTAGGGAGGAGTAGTTTCTGGCGATCATGATGTGCCGCTTGATGAACAGGGCAAAGCGCAGCTTCGGGTAGTCCCCGCCCATCCCCTTGCTCAGCGGCCTGATCACGACCCGGGCGGTGAGCTTGTTCAGGTCGGAGATCGTGCCCAGTTGCACGTTGCCGCCCAGGACGTTGGGGCCGAGGATGATCGGTCGGAGTTCCACCTCGCCGAGGCTCTCCGGCTTGACGTTGTCCAGGATCCAGAGCAGGATGCCGTCGGTCCACTTCCGGTTCTCGATCAGGTTGGCCAGGGTGATGGCGTCCCGGACACCCATTTTTTCCAGGAGAACCGACGAGTTATTGCAACCGGCCGGGATCATCAAGTTCAGCGGGGGGAAGCGCAGCAGTCCCTTCTTGAGGAGGTCGTCTTCTATGTAGAACATAGTGCGTGAGGGAAGCTGTTGGAGCAATCCGTCGACGATCTCCCCGGCGCCTTCGGGCGTGAACGGATCGCCGGGAAACAGCCGGTCCATGGCCAGCTCCAGTTCTCCCATGAAATCTTTGAGGCGCTTGGCCACAGTCCCGGAGTCGCTGTTTTCGGGTACTCCCAGGCTATTGTAGATGAAGCAGTTGAAGGCATCCCGGTACTTGGACTGCAGGCGGTTGAACATGCCCTCGCTCCAGACGACCCGTCCTCCGCGCCCCTCGAGCGCTTTGGGCAGGGCGATGGGAATGCCTGGAATAAACTCCAGGTACTGCTCCGGAATGATCGGCGGTTTTATCTCCAGGGCCTTCTGTTCCCACGCTTTAATGAAGTCGTCCCTCAGCAGCAGGAAGGAGTTGCGCTGTTCCTTCTGGGCCATGGCGATCTCGCTGGCTGACAGGTCTTGGGGCTTGATGCCGGCGATGATCAGCTCCTCCTGCAGGTTGTTGGTGTGTTCCAAAAGGCTGGCCAGCCTGCCGAAAAAGGCGTCGCCCAGGGCATTCAACACGTCGTCGCTGTTGGCGCCGGAGATGAAGCAATAATGGAACAGGAACCAGTACACGGTATGCGACCATCTCTGGCTGTCGAAGGAGAGTTTACTGGTGGCGCCAATCCGCTCGAGGTCGGCAGAGAGCGCATCCGGCAGGACTGTCTTGAAGATGTTCTTGTATTGGATCAGGCCGCGCCTGAAGACCGTGGCGATGCCATGGGTAGAGTATTTGGGCACGTAGGGGGCGTCTTTATACTTGTTCCAATAGATGTCGGGGGTTCTGCGGATGAATTTGCCTGTCAGCCAGAAGTCCTCGTCCCGTTTGATACATTCGAACATGGTCTTGGCCAGGACTTTGAAAATATAGCTCAATTTCTCGGGATAGATGCTCTCCATCTTGATCCCGAGGTCTACCTCGCAGATCTTCTTGTTCCAGCGGATCGCCCTGGTGATCAGCCAGGGGTCGATTCCGTAATCTCTGGTGGCATCTTCCCAGAACTTGATCTCGGCGACGATGTCCTCCACGATATCGTTGGCGATGGCATAGACACCGCTGAGGGCGTTGTGAACCCTGTATCCATAGAAAACCTCCAGCAGCGGCGCTACCAGCAGGGTGTTCAGGCAGTCCTCGAAATAGTTCTTCCGGATGGTGGTGATCACGAAGTCGTACTCGGTCCTGATCGGCTCCAGGATGCGCCGCACCCAGTCCGGCTGCAGTCCATAGCTGGCCTCGAGAATCAGGTCGGCGGTGAAGAGCAGGACGTCGGCATCCAACCGGTCGGCTATCTCCAGGATCGCCCGGATGCTCGCCCCTCTGCCGTTGCTGCCCGGCAGCATCAGAAACTCCAGGTGTGGTACCTGGAAATCGATCCCGGCGAGGGCCTCCAAGGTCTCAGCCCCTTTGGGATCGCCTGCGCAGACGATCAGGGCGTTGCCCTGCGCCTGGACATTGGCCAGTCCACTTTCGATTACCTGCAGCACTTGGGGAAGAGTGTCCTTCTCGTTGTAGAATGGCACCCCTACCACCAGGTTGACGTCGGTCAGTTTGCCGGCCTTGTCCAGGGCTTCGGCTATGCTCTGGTCGAACAGGGCATCGGTGTCTAGCGCTCCCAATCAAAACCCCCCACTCCAGGATACTGCAGTATCGCCTGTTTCATAATGCCGCAGATCTGTTCCAGGCCTTCGGGCGTTTTGGCCTCACACCTGGCCACCAGCACCGGCTGGGTGTTCGATGCCCGGACCAGGCCCCACCCTTCGGGGAAGAGCACCCGGGCCCCGTCGACGTTGACCACCTGGTAGCTGCGGCGGAAGCGCTCCACCAGCTTGCCGACGATGTCGAACTTGACCTCGTCGGCGCAGGGAACCCTGGTTTCTGCCGTGGCGTAGTACACCGGGATATGAGCCAGGGACTCCGAGAGGGTCTGGGAAGAGTTGGAGAGGATCCGGAGCAGCCGGCCCGACGCATAGAAGGCGTCGTCATAACCATAGTATTCGTCGGCAAAGAACATGTGCCCGGACATCTCTCCGGTGAAAACCGCCCCGGTCTCTCTCATCTTTGCCTTGATCAGGGAGTGCCCGGTCTTGTAAAACAGTGGGCGGCCTCCCAGGCGCGTCACCTCGTCCACCAGGGCCTGGGAGCACTTCACCTCGATGATCACCAGGGCGCCGGGATGGCGCTCCATGATCTCCCGCCAGTAAAGGCACATCAGCTTGTCCCCCCAGATCACCTGCCCCAGCTCATCGACCACGCCGATCCGGTCGGCATCCCCGTCATAGGCGATGCCCAGGTCGGCGCCCTGCTGCTGCACTGTTCTCCTCAGTTCCGCCAGGTTGGCTGTTTTTACCGGGTCCGGGTGGTGGTGCGGGAAGCGGCCGTCTGATTCACAGTAGAGCGGTGTCACCTCGCAGCCCCAGGCCTTCAGGATCTCTTCAGCAAACAGGGAGGCGGTGCCGTTGCCGCTGTCCGCCACGACCCGCAACCGGCGGGGGCCCAAAGCAATCTTTTCCTTTAACATCGCCTGGTACGGTTCGATGATGCTCTGCTCCTGGCGGCTTCCGCTGCCGGAGCGGAACCTGCCGCCCGCGATCATCTCCTTGAGGGACAGGATCTCGTCACCGTAGATGGTGCCCTCGCCGCAGGCCAGCTTGAAGCCGTTCTCTTCAGGAGGGTTGTGGCTGCCGGTGATCATCACCCCGCCGTCGATGCTGAAGAAGACTCTGGCATAGTAGAGCATCGGCGTCACAACCAGCCCGAGGTCGATGACCCGGCAACCAGTGGCCATCAGGCCGCCCACCAGGGCGTCCCGCAGCCGCTCGGAACTGAGGCGGTTGTCCCGTCCGACCAGCACCTGGTTTGAGCCATGCTCCTGGACGTAGGTCCCGAAAGCCTGCCCGATCAGCCTGGCCGCCTCGTCGGTAAGGTCCTGTCCGGCTTGACCGCGAATGTCATACTGCCGGAAGATCAGGGGGTTGATACTCAACCTACAATACCTCCTTGTAGCCCTGCTCCCGAAGGGCGCTGATCACTTTTTTGATCTCCTGGGCATGTTCCTTGTGGCAGATCAGGATGCTGTCCCGTCCTTCCACCACGATCAGGTCTTCGACGCCCAGGGTGGCCACTACCTTGTCAGAGGTGAATACCAGGGTGTTGTTGGTGTCGACCAGGACACCTCGGCCCTCGAGGTAATTCCCCTGTTCGTCCTTTTCCTTGTAAGACTCCAGCGCAGTCCAGGAGCCGACGTCGTCCCAGCCGAAATTTCCGGGCAGCACCAGCACGTTGCCGGCCTTTTCCATCACTCCGTGATCAATAGAGATCTTCGGCAGATCGGTGAAAATCTTCAGCAGTGTTGACTCGTAGCGCTCGGTGCCAAAAGCGCCGGCGATCTGTAGCAGGCCTGCGTGAAGCTCGGGCAGGTGCTGCTCGATCAGACGCAGGATCAGGTCCGCTCTCCAGACAAAAATGCCGCTGTTCCAGTAATAGTTGCCGCTTGCCAGGTATTCCAGGGCGCACCTGTAATCGGGTTTTTCCGTGAACCTGTCGACCGTGTATGCCGGGTTGCCCTCGATGATATCGTGCAGCCGTCCGTGGGCAATGTAGCCGAAGCCAGTCTCCGGGCGGTTCGGGGTGATGCCCAGGGTGACCAGGTGAGTGCCGGGCGCGGCGGCGGCCACCGCGCTCTCCAAGACCTCGCAGAAGTGCTCCTCATCTGCAATGTAGTGGTCGGCGGGCAGGACGATCATCACCCCGTCCGGGTCCCTCCGGGAGATCACTACCGCCGACAGTCCGATCGCCGCCGCTGTATCCCTGCCGACCGGCTCCAGGATGATATTCTCCTTGGGCACTTCTGGCACCTGGTCGAGAACTATATCATAGTATAGCTTGCCGGTAACGATGTAAATCTGCTCCGGCTCGACCAATCGCTTGAGCCGGTCCACTGTTCTCTGCAGCATTGTGCGGTCGCCCAGCAGGCGAAGGAACTGCTTGGGGAACTCCTGGCGACTCTTCGGCCAGAATCTCTCGCCGCGGCCACCGGCCATGATCACCGCATATGGCATTGAGTTTTCCCCTTTCGAAAAGATGGTCCAAAGAAAGTTGCAGTCCTGGTTATTATTTATTCTAACCGGTTTAAGTTCGAGGCGGGCGGGTCAGGGAGAGCAGAAAAAGGGAGTGTCCTATCTTGGTTTAGTGTCCTATCTTGGTTTATTGTAATCAATAAACAATGCCAGTTCAAGCTCTTTTAAATTTGCGTTATGGTGGTCAATGGCGTGCCCAACGTGCGGACGTGCGTCACTGAGGTCGCAGACGGCAATCCCTGGCTGAAACTCTCACGGGGGACAGAGTTTTTCCTGAACTTAAACCGGCAATGGAGGAAAGCAGGAAGTCGGCGACGAATTCTTTAGCAAGCGGCTGGCTGCTATAACCAGGCAAGATGCTGTCGGCTGTCAACTGTTGGAGGAGTACACATGCGCCTGCTCTTTCTCACCGATGACCACAAGCGGGGGACGACCCCCGCCAACCGGAAGGACAACTTTCCCGCCACCCTGGCCGCCAAGCTGCGGGAGGTGGCGGCCATCGCCAGGGAGCGGGAAGTGGACTACATCCTGCACGGGGGCGACTTCTACGACGTGCCGGCGCCGGCCATCAGCATCTGCTCCGACTTTCTGGAGATCTACCAGCAGTTTCCGGCCCCGGTCTATATCATCGCCGGCAACCACGACCTGTTCGGGAACAATGAGGAGACACTGCCCCGCACTATGCTCGGTCTGGCCGCCCGGGTGGGGATCGTCCGGATGATCGGCCGGGCGCCGGTCTATCTGACCAAGGGCGATCTGCGGCTCCAGCTTACCGGGCAGGGCTACCACTTCGAGATGGACCGCCGCGACCCCCGGGAGGATTACGTGGTGCAGAAAAAGGATTGCGACTACGCCATCCACATGGTGCACGGGATGCTGCTCGGCCGGGCCGCCTTCCCGGGCCCCTTCTACACCCTGGTCGAACAGATCTGGGAGACCGAGGCGGACTTCACCCTGGCCGGCCACAACCACCTGGGGTTTCCGGATGCGGAGCGGGACGGCAAGCGCTTCCTCAACCCCGGGGCGCTGGCGCGTCTCTCCAACCACCCCATGGAGATGCGGCGCCCGGTCCAGGTGATCTATATCGACTTGGGCGGCAGCCGCCCGATCTATGAAAAAATAGGGCTGAAGAGCGCCCCGCCGGGGGAGGACGTCCTGGACCGGAGCATGCAGGAAGAGGCCTGTTTCCGGGAGGAGCGGCTGGCCGGCTACCTGGCGGAGATCAAGGCCGCCGGCTCCTATCAGAGGGCGGACGTGCGGTTCCTGGTGGAGGAGATCGCCCGGAGCGAGCAACTGGAGCCCAGGATCAGGTCAGAGGCCCTGCGGCGCGTCGGCCTGGCTGAGGAGGCGCTGGCCCGGGGGGAGGACGAGTCATGAGCAGCTTGCGCAAGCTGACGGTGGAGAATTTTCAGTCCCACGAACACTCGGAGGTCATCTTCGGGCCCGGACTGAATGTGATCGTCGGCCCCTCGGACTTCGGCAAGTCGGCCCTGGTGCGGGCGTTGCGGTGGCTGTTCTACAACGAGCCGCGAGGGGCCAACTTCATCAGTGTATGGGCGCGCACCTGCCGAATTACCGTAGAAATGGATGACGGCGCCAAGATCGCCCGCCTGCGGAGCACTGCCGGCAAAAACCAGTATATTTTGCAGCGTCCGGGCGAGGACGAACTGGTCTACGAGGGCTTCGGAAACGAGATCCCCCATGAGGTCGTGCTGGCTTCGCAGATCAGGAAGGTGCAGGTCGATGAGCACAACAGCGTGGAGCTGAACTTCGGCGCCCAGTTGGATGGACCGTTTTTGCTGACCGAGAACGGGGCTGTCAGGGCCAAGGTGATCGGGCAACTGGGCGGTGTCCACATCCTGGACTGGGCACAGAAATCGACCGCCACCGACCTCCACCGCCTGCGGGAGGAGGACGGGCAACTGGCTGCCGGCATCGACGGTATCGAATCGGCTCTCGGCGCCTACGCCCATCTTCCGGTTTTGGAGACCGGAATCAAACAACTGGAGGAGAAGGTCGCCCGGATTGAGGTCATCACCGCTGCTGCGGCCTCCCTGGAAGAACTGCAGCGCCAGTGGCGGGAGTCGTCAATCGTCCTGGCGGAGGCCGATCAGGCCTTGGCAGCCCTCAGTCTTCTGGAACGGGCGGAGGAACGGGCGCGGGAACTGGAATCCATAGACCTGCAATACGGGAACCTGACGGCCATCGCCGGTGACCTGGGTCAGGTGGAGCAGCAACTGGATTCGGCCCGGGGCAGGATCGCCGCCCTGGAGATGATGGGTGATGCCGAGCAGCGGTTGGACAGCCTGGAAACCTTGCTTGGAAACTATGCAAGGATGGTTCAATTGGACGGAGAGATCTCTCAGGCTGTCGGTCAATTGGCCAGAGCCGAAAAGGTTGCTGGCCTTGCCGGCGCTGTACCCGAGGCTGAGTCCGCCATACAGCGGGTGGATGTCTTGTATCGTCAGTGGTCGGAGTTGACCAGGGCGGCCGGTGACCTGGCGGCAGTGACGGCTTCCTTGAAGAATGCCGACCGGATAGCAGCCCAGACCGTACACCTGGAAAGGATCGACGCCTGTCTGGCGGCCGCCGGTGATGGTTGGCAAAAACTCCATTCCTTGTCTGAACTCTGGCAGGATTGGCAGGAGGAAGATCGCGACTGCCAGGGGGCAAACCTGGCGGCAGAGCGTTACCAGAAGGAAATGGAGCAGTTGTTGGATGATTACGGCAAACTGCTGGCACACCTCGGCCGCTGTCCGGTCTGCTTCGGCGAGTTGACGCCGGAGGCGGTGGAACGCGCCCTGTTCGAGTACCGGTAAAATGAGTGATGAGTTATACGTTTGGGGGAATGATGGTGCAGGCGCCAAAGGAGCAGGCACAGTACGACAAGCAGATCAACCATCTCAAGGAGGCGCTGCGCAGGTCCAGGGACCTGCGGTCGCGGGCGCTCAGCCAGAAGGAAATGCTGGAGCAGCAGCGGGAGAAACTGTACCAGAAGGCGGCGGAGTATGGGGTCAAGCCCGAGGAGCTGGAACAGAAGATCGCCGCCCTGAAAGAGGAGATGGACCGGCTGCTGGCAGAGGCCAAGGGGCTGATCCCCTGGGAGTTGCTGAAGGAGCAGGGTCAATGAGCAGCGACCTGGGCGCTCTCAGACAATCCCTCGACCGGGTGAAGGCGGTCTACCAGCAGCAGCGGGGCGAAGAACGGATGCTGCTGCAGGAGAAGGAGACACGGGAGAAGCGCTTGGCTGAAGTCAAGGACAGCGCCGAGTGCCTGGAGAGAGTGCGCCTGTTGCTCCAGGAGGCATCCAGCCACGCCCGGGAAAAGGGGCGAGACCAGGTGGAGTCCATGGTAACCAAGGCCCTGCAGTTTGTCTTCGGGGGCGACCTGGGCTTCAAGGTGACAGTCGAGGAGAAGCGCGACCGGCCGGAGGCGGAGTTTTACGTGTGCTCCAACTACGGGGGAGACTTGAGGGTGGAGACGGCGCCCCAGGACGCCCGGGGCGGCGGGGTGGTCGACGTGATCTCCCTGGCCCTGCGCCTGGCCCTGCTGCAGGCCTTCCGCCCGCCGGTGGGTGGCCCGGTGATCCTGGACGAACCGGCCAAGCACGTTTCCGAGGAGTTCTCGCCCCAGGTGGCCCAGTTTCTGAAGAGCTTCAGCCAGAGCCTCGGACGCCAGGTGATCATGGTATCCCACAACCAGCACCTGGCCGATAGCGCAGACGTCGCCTACCTGGTGGAGATGTCACAGGGGCGGAGCAGTGTGCGGCGCGTCCGCGATAATTTGCACAGCTGATAATTAAACACATTTTTTAATGTTTGGAATTCGAGCTCTTGTGATAAAATTATCTGGTGTGGCACACTGATGCCAAATGCGGCTGACAAGGCCAGTCAACTTTAGGAGGTTTTGCTTTGACTATCTTTCAGGCGGTAATCATGGGACTGGTGCAAGGGCTGGGTGAATTCCTGCCTATCTCCAGCACGGCTCACCTGATTCTGGTGCCCTGGTTCTTCGGCTGGAACCCGAATATCTTTGACCTGCCCTTCGACGTTGCACTGCACATGGGCACCCTAGTTGCGTTGCTGGTCTTCTTCTGGCGCGACTACATCCGTCTGATCGCGGCCGCCTACACCGCGTGGGTGAAGAATGTGGCGACAGCGGAGAGCCGCCTCTTCTGGTACCTGGTGGTGGCGGTCATTCCGGGCGGCATCTTCGGAGTGCTGCTTGAAAAACAAGCGGATACCACCCTGCGCAGCCCGCTCCTGATCGCCGTGATGCTGATCCTCATGGGACTCGTTCTCTACTGGGCCGACCGCCAGGGAAGAAAAAGCCTCGGGGTTGAGAAGGTCACCCTGGGCTCCAGCCTCCTGATCGGCTTTTCACAGGCGGTGGCCCTCATACCGGGCGTCTCCCGTTCGGGGATCACCATGTCCGCCGGCCTGGCGTCGGGTCTGACCCGGGAAGCGGCGGCGCGCTTCTCCTTTCTCCTGTCTGGCCCCATCATTTTGGGAGCGGGGCTCGTGGAGGTGCCACACCTGTTAAAGATGCCTGGAGCAATAAGCTTGAATTTTGGCCTCAGCATCGCCGTGTCTTTCCTGGCGGGCGCGGTCAGCATCGGCTTCCTGCTCCGCTACCTCCAACGCCACAGCTTTCTCCCCTTTGTCTGCTACCGCCTGCTGCTGGGAGTGGCGGTGATAGCGGTGATCCTGGTGCGCAGGTAGGGTGTATCAAACAATAGGGAATGTCGAATCGCACGCGCGGTTGACGCCCGGTGATAAAAACATTACAATAAGTGATGCGAGTTGTTCGGGGTGTAGCTCAGCTTGGCAGAGCGCACGGTTCGGGACCGTGAGGTCGAAGG
Organism: Peptococcaceae bacterium; assembly: GCA_003132605.1. Classification (GTDB taxonomy): domain Bacteria; phylum Bacillota; class DSM-12270; order Thermacetogeniales; family Thermacetogeniaceae; genus Palsa-1188. Next base: position 10,970 of record PKYJ01000032.1, read on the forward strand.
TTCAAATCCTTTCACCCCGACCATTAGAGAAAACAACTGCAGGCGGTGAGCCTGCAGTTTTGCTTTACCATAAGGTGTGAATTTGCTGTTAAGAATTCGCATGCCGGTGCAGCAGCTTGCCGATCCCCCGGTATCTGAGTTCGATGGCGCCCTCCGGACAGAGTTCCTGGCAGCAGAAGCATCTGATGCAGTTGTCCATGTTCCAGCGGGGCGTTGATTTGTCGCCCTTCTCGATCATACTGATCACTTTTGGCTTCACGGGGCAGACATCGAAGCACCGGCGGCACCCGATACACTTCTCCTGGCGCAGGACGGGTTCGGGAACCATGGCTCCCCGGAACAGCGGCGCCATTAAGGCGAATATTCTGTTCGAGGAATTGGAAGCGCTTCTTGCCAGCTTAAAATGGGTGGTTTTCAGGCGTTCGATGCTCTCGCCGAGCACCTCTATCTCCTGGGGCAGCACCGCTCCCCACCTGCTCTCGTGCGCCTCTTTCAGGGCGGGAACATCCAGCGGATCGCTGTAACCGATCAGCCTCGCCGCTACGGAATCCACGGCACTGAGGCTCTGCCCCATGATCAGAGCATTCAACTGGAACGGGCTGCCGTTGCGCGGCCCGTTCCCATCCATGGCGGTGATCCCGTCCAGGATCGCGAAGCGGGTGCCTAACACAGTGTTCAGGTCGAGCAGCATCCGGCAAAAGTTCCGGGGATCGGTCATCCTGGTGTGCCAGGCCGGTTTCTGGAGTCCGGGCACGCATCCGAACTGATTCTTGATCGCCCCTGTCATAAAAGCCAGGCCATGAGTCTTGAGCCTGGGCAGGGTGATCAGCACGTCGGCCTCGTAGGGCGCCCTGGCAATCTCCCAGGACTTGCACAGCAACGCATCCTCGCACTTGACGTGAAGGGACTCCCTGAAGTCTTGGAACTTCACTCCATAGCGCCCGGCCACCTCTGTGAGGCCGGCTTTTTCAGCCGCCCTCTGGGGATTGCCGAAGCCCGGGGAGTCGCCGAAGGAAAGCTTCTCCGAATAGTCCCTGACAATCCGCACCACGGCTTCAAAGACGGCATAATGGGTGACCACCAGAGACCCCGGCGCCTCGACGCTGAGCAGGTTGGGTTTGAGCAGCACCGAACTGCCTGCGGGGATCAATCGCCGCAGAAAGGACTCGCCACCCAGCAGCCCGAAGCCCTCCATCAATTTTTGCTCGACCAGATCGACGTCGTACGAGGGACACTCTATCAGGGCGACCTGTTCCATCCGTAGCACTCCTCTCGCCGCGCTGAAAGTGGTTTTTTTCTTAATAGTGCGGCAATATTTTTTAGCTCGGGCCAATAAAGAAGCACTCGGGTATTGTTCTGTACAAGTCTCCGGCACTCCTTCTTTGAACTTCTCTTCATCTTATAAAGAGCCTGGGGTACAAGGTGTACCACGGGCGCGGCGGGCGCGGGGCAACTGCTTGTCTTGCCTGGGAGGATATGCTAGACTGAACCAAAAGGGCTTATGGAAAGAGCGAGCAGGAGGGTACAGACGTGTACAAGGCCCTTCTCTTTGACCTGGACGGCACGCTGCTGCCGATGGATCTGGATGCCTTCACGAAAGCCTACTTTCACGGCGTCACCCGCAAGTTTGCCCACCTGCGACCTGATAAACTGATCGGCGATATCCTGCATGGAACCGCCAGCATGGTCAAGAGCTGCGACCGGAACTCCACCAACAGAGAGGTCTTCTGGGCAGACTTCGCGGCCCGCGTCGGCTCTCCAGCCGGGGTCCTGGAGCCGATGTTCGATGAGTTCTACGACCGGGAATTTGCCAGCCTCAGGCAGGTCACATTGGCCAACCCCCTGGCCCGTCCCCTGATGGAGAATTTATTCCGGAAGGGGTTTCGGGTGGCGATCGCCACCAATCCGATCTTTCCGGAGCGGGCGATCAGAGAGCGGTTGCGCTGGCTGGAGATCGACGACCTGCCCTATGACCTGGTCACCACTTACGAAACGATGCACTTCTGCAAACCCAATCCTGATTACTACACGGAGGTGCTCGAACTGCTCGAAATTGCTCCCGGAGACTGCCTGATGATCGGCAACGACGTGGAAGATGACCTCATCGCCGGAAACTTGGGCATTAGAACATTTCTGGTGGAGGACTGCCTCCTGAACCCTAAAAACCTGCCCATCGAGACCGATTACCGTGGCTCCTTCGCAGACCTGGCAGCCTACCTGGGTGATCTCTGCGTGCCTGCCAATTCTGTGCCGGATTGAATGCTCTTTAGTACTACGAGTGAGATCTATATTTTTCTTAACTGGGGTGTATACGATGACGGCGCCGGATTTTGTTCATCTTCATGTGCATAGCGAGTACAGCCTCCTGGACGGGGCGGCCCGGCTCAAGGACCTGGTGAGGAATGCCGCCGCCCTGGGCATGACCTCACTCGCCCTGACCGACCACGGGGTCATGTACGGCGTGGTGGATTTTTACAAGCTGTGCAAGCAGCACGGCATCCATCCGATCCTGGGCTGCGAGGCCTATGTGGCCACCCGCGGGCGCTTGGACAGGACCCCTCACGTGGACTCATCCCAGCATCACCTGCTGCTGTTGGCGGAGAATGAAACGGGCTACAAAAATCTCCTGAAGTTGGTCTCGGCGGCGCACCTGGAGGGTTTTTACTACAAGCCCAGGGTTGACCGGGAGTTGCTGGCCGAACACAGCCAGGGTCTGATCGCCATGAGCGCCTGCCTGGCAGGCGAGATTCCCGCCGCCCTGATGGCGGGGGACCGGAAAAAGGCCGCTGAGGCAGCGGGGGCATACCGGGAGATCTTCGGGCAAAACAACTTTTTCCTGGAGATAATGGACCACGGGCTGAAGGAGCAGCAGCTGGTCAATGCCGGGCTCAGGGAACTGTCCCGGTCTTTAAGCATTCCTCTGGTGGCGACCAACGACCTGCACTACGTCCGCAAGGAGGACGCCTCGGTCCAGGATGTGCTGCTCTGCATCCAGACCGGCAAGACCATCAAGGAAGAGAACCGGATGCGCTTCGAATCCCAGGAGTTTTACCTGAAATCGGCGGCGGAGATGGCCGCTGTCTTTCCGGATGACCCGGAGGCCCTGCGCCAGACCCTGGAGATTGCCAAGCGCTGCCAGGTGGACTTTGATTTCAACCACCTGTACCTGCCCGAGTACCAGGTTCCCGAGGGCGAGAGCCTGGACTCATACCTGGTCAAACTCTGCGAGGAGGGCATGAGCCGGCGCTTCCCCGAGGGAATCCCGGCGGCGGCCCGGGAGCGCTTGGATCATGAGTTGTCGGTGCTCCGGCAGATGGGTTTTGCCGGCTACTTCCTGATCGTGCAGGATTTTCTCAACTGGGCGCGCCAACATGGGATCCTGGTGGGGCCCGGCCGCGGTTCCGCCGCCGGTTCGCTGGTCTCTTATGCACTCAGTATCACGGACATCAATCCCCTGAAATACAGCCTCATCTTCGAACGCTTCCTCAACCCGGAACGGATCACTATGCCGGACATCGACATAGATATCAGTTACGATCGCCGGAGTGAGGTGATCGATTACGTGGTGGGCAAGTACGGGGCCGACCACGTATCGCAGATCATCACCTTCGGTACCATGTTGGCGAAAGGCGCCATCCGGGACGTTGGCCGGGTACTCAATATTCCCCTGGCAGAAGTCGACCGGATCGCCAAGCTGGTGCCGGAGGATCTGGGAATCTCCCTGGACAGGGCGCTGGAGACCTCGCCGGAGTTGAAGCAGCTCTATGACGAGGATGCGCAGGTACGCCAGTTGGTAGACCTGGCGCGGGCGATCGAAGGTATGCCCCGCCACGCCTCCACCCACGCCGCCGGGGTGGTGATCACCAGGGAGCCCCTGACGCACTACCTACCGCTGCAGCGTACCGGTGACGTTGTCACCACACAGTTTCCCAAGGAGACGGTGGAGGAGATCGGCCTGCTCAAGATAGACATCCTCGGCCTGCGCACTCTGACGGTGATCGGCGATACCCTGCGGATCATCGAGGAAAGGGAGAAGCTCAGGCTGGACTTGGACCAGTTACGGCTGGATGACCCGGCTACCTACGACATGTTGGGCACGGGCGAGACGGTGGGCGTGTTCCAACTGGAAAGCTCGGGCATGCGCCACCTGCTCAGGAACATGAAACCACAGCGCTTTGAGGACCTGATTGCCCTGGTTGCCCTGTATCGCCCGGGCCCCCTGAAAAGCGGCATGGTGGACGACTTCATCAGACGCAAGAACGGCCAGACCAGGGTAGAATACCCGCACCCGGTGTACGAGTCGATCCTCAGCGAGACCTATGGGGTAATCCTGTACCAGGAGCAGGTGATGCAGATCTCCTGCGACTTGGCAGGTTTCAGCATGGCCCAGGCCGATTCCCTGCGGCGGGCGATGGGCAAGAAGAAGCCGGAAGCGATCGCCAAAATGCGGGAGACTTTCGTCAAGGGAGCGGGTGAGCGCCAGGTAGATCCCAAGACCGCGGGGTCGATCTTCGACCTGATGGAGAACTTTGCCGGTTATGGTTTTAATAAGAGCCATAGCGCCGCCTACGCCATGATCGCCTACCAGACCGCCTATTTCAAGGCCAATTACCCGGTTGCCCTGCTGGCCGCCCTGCTCACCAGCGTCCGGGGCAACTCCGACAAGGTCTCCTATTACATCCAGGAGTGTCGGCGGCTGAACATCGAGATCCTGCCCCCGGACGTCAACGAGAGCCTGACCAACTTTACCGTGGTCGGCGACAAGCGGATCCGGTTCGGCCTGGGGGCGGTAAAGAATGTCGGCGAGGGGGCGGTGGCGGCGATTATCGATGCCCGCAAGACAGGCGGCGCCTTCCGCTTCCTGGACGATTTCTGCGAGCGGGTGGACCTGCGCCAGGTAAACAAGCGGGTGGTGGAGAGCCTGATCCTGTGCGGGGCGTTCAGCTCGTTGCAGGGGCGCCGCTCCCAGTTGGTGGCGGTGCTCGACGACTGTATGGAGACTGTCCAGGCCAACCGCCGGAATCAGGGCGCCCAGGCTGATGGCCAGGTCTCTCTGTTCGACCTTCTGGATGAGCCCGGGACAGATCATGTCCGGCGCTCCCTGCCGGATATCTCGGAATATCCGCCCCGGGAGTTGTTGGCCTATGAGAAGGAAATGCTCGGCTTTTACATCAGCGGCCACACCCTTGAAGGCTCCCGGGATATCCTGGCCAGTCGGACGGCTCATTCTATCGGCGATCTCTCCCAGTGCAAGGATGGGGACCGGGTGACCCTGGGGGGCATCGTCTCGGGTTTGAAGCGAGGCACCACCAGGCGGGGTGACGGCAAGATCACCTTCACTATCGAGGACATGGGTGGAAGCGTGGAGGTAGTTTTCATCCAGAAAAGCAAAAGCAAGAATTCCCACCCGCCTGAGGATGATGCCGTGGTGCTGGTGACGGGGAGGCTCAATCAGCAGGAAGAAACCTACCGGATCTTCGCAGACGAGATCACCCCCCTGGAGATCAAACCGGCTAAAACCGATCATGTCTTGTATATCCGGATCAACCCCTGGGCGGGCAACCCGGAGGTGGTCGAGAAGCTGCAGGTACTTTTCATCCAGCGCCGCGGGCCGACCCCGGTCCTGCTCTATTTTGTGCGGCAGAAGAAGCTGATCAAAACTGATGCCTCTTTCTGGGTTGACGCCACCCCTGATCTCTGTTACCAGATCGAAGGGTTGTGCGGCCCAGGCTCCTGTTTCGTGCTTGACAGGGAGTCCGAGTTGCTGTCCACAGATGACCACCCGCTCTAATGCCCCCGCTTCTCCAAAGCGGTGGGATAAGAGCGGCTACGTCCCTAGTTAACTGGGTCTAAGCTTCAGTGGGGGATTGCTTTTCCCCTCTGAAGCTTAGACCCAGTTGAACCCACAGTCGGCGGGCGGTCACAACCTCTGAGATACAATATTTTGAAAGATCAGTAAGATCATGGTATTATANNGCCATGGAAGATAATGTGCTGTCCGAATATATTGCCATAAAAGCCCTGGAGAACGGAGTGACTCTGATCGGCCTCACCCGCGGTCGCGAAACTAAGCTCACCCATACGGAGAAGCTGGACAAGGGAGAGGTCATGCTGGCCCAGTTTACTGAAAATACGTCGGCCATGAAGATCAGGGGCAAGGCCGTCATCTATACCCGGTTTGGAAACATTGAAACATTTACAGAATAGCTCCACATAGCCCCAGGATTCAAACGGAGCAAAGCGAAGTTATCTACAAAGAGGAATCCTTCTCTGCCAGGTCGAAACACTATTTGCCATACTGGTTGTTGGCCTTTGGTCGTTGGTCGTTAGAAAAATCTTTTTATTGGCCGTTGAAATACAGTCGTCTACAAACGACCAAAGCTTTTGTTTCTCCAACCACCAACCACAAACCACTAATAGGATGGGGAGGGGCAGCAGGTGTGGACAGTGGTCTACATTGCACAAAACAAGACTGACGCTGAAATGATTAAAGAGATCTTGAGTGCTGAGGGGCTTTTGGTAATGCTCCGCCCGGCCGGCATTCCCCAATTCGGCGCCGGCGAGACCTTCGAAGTCCTGGTTCCGGAGTCTGAAGCGGAATCAGCGCACGAGATCTTGAGGGGCGTCGACCCTATCTAGTGCCCGCTTGGCGGGCACATGTACTCCGCATTCTTTCAGGCCGGGCGTTAGCCCGGATGCGGAGGATGTCGGAAACAAGGGGTTAGAGGTCAGAAAAAGCAGAAGGCGATTTGGTAGGGAGTGACTACATGTTCAAGGACTTGTTCCGCAAGCCGCAAAGGTACATTACGGTGCGCTCCGATGCTATGCCCCAGGAAAAGGGGACGCTGTGGATCAAGTGCCCGGAATGCGGGGAGATACTCTATGCGCGCGAACTGGAGAAAAACTTGAATGTCTGCCGCAAATGCAGCCACCACTTCCGGCTATCAGCGCCCGAGCGGCTGGCGATTACCCTCGATGAGGACAGCTTTCTGGAGTTGGATGCGGACCTGGATACGGTTGATCCTCTATCCTTTCCGGAATACAAGGACAAGCTGGCTCGCGCCCAGGAAGCCACTGGTCTGCAGGACGCCATTCTAACAGGGGCGGGCGCGATCCTGGGCTGGCCGGTGCTGGTTGGGGCGTTCGAACCCCATTTCATCATGGGAAGCATGGGGAGCGTTGTCGGAGAAAAGATAACCAGGCTGGCTGAGCGGGCGATTGAGAAGAAGCTGCCGTTGCTGCTGTTCTCCGCCTCCGGTGGCGCCAGGATGCAGGAGGGGGTCTTCTCGCTGATGCAGATGGCCAAAACCTGTGCAGCCATCGCCAGGCTGAACGAGGCCGGAATTTTGTACATTTCGGTGCTGACTGACCCCACTACCGGAGGGGTCACCGCCAGCTTCGCCACCCTGGGAGATATCATCATCGCCGAGCCTGGCGCCCTGATCGGCTTTGCCGGGCGGCGAGTGACGGAGCAGACCCTGAAGGAGAAGCTTCCCCCCGACTTCCAGACTGCGGAATTCTGCCTGAAGCACGGCCTGATCGACCTGGTGGCGCCGCGGCAGGACATGAAGCCGACTCTCGCCCGGATTCTCTCATTGCACTCCGACAACATCGAGAGAGTCGATAACTAAGAAAGCTCATATAACGTGGAAATAATCGAACATCGAACTTCGATAAGATGGCATTGACTGTTTTATTTGAAAGGCGGCCTGTTGGCAAAGATGCTGCTTGATTTTGAAAAACCGGTGGTAGAATTGGAAAACAGAATAGCGGAGATAAAGAACTACACCGGGGAGAAGGGGATCGATCTCGGAGTAGAGATCGAGATCCTGGAAAAGCGCGCCCTTGACCTGAAAAAGGAGATCTACCAGAACCTCACGCCATGGCAGCGCACTCAGTTGGCCCGCCACGTCGAGCGCCCCAACGCCCTGGATTATATAAGGATGTTGTTCACCGACTGGCTGGCATTGTCAGGTGACCGGTTTTTCGGGGATGACCCCGCTATTGTGGGGGGTATCGGCAAATTTGAGGGTATCCCGGTCACGGTGATCGGACAGGTGAAGGGTCATAACACCAAGGAGAACCTGGCCCGTAACTTTGGGATGACTCATCCCGAAGGTTTTCGCAAATGTCTGCGCCTGGTGCAGCAGGCAGCCAAGTTCCACCGACCGGTGATCTCATTCATCGACACTCCTGGCGCCTATTCAGGCATCGATGCCGAAGAGGGCGGGCAGGCCTGGGCGATCGCCAGCAACCTCCGTGCCTTTGCTCAAGTAAAGACACCCGTGATCTCCGTGATCAACGGTGAGGGTGGCAGCGGCGGAGCCATGGCCCTGGGGGTTGGGGATGCCCTGTTGATGCTTGAAAATGCCATTTTTTCCGTGATCTCCCCTGAAGGATGTGCCGCCATCCTCTGGAAGGATGCCAGCAAGGCGCCCGAAGCGGCTGAAGCCATGAAGATGACTGCTTCGGAATTGTTGCGCCTGGGGTTGATTGATGGCATTGTTCCTGAGCCGTTGGGCGGTGCCCACCGCGACCCCCAGGGAAGCGCCGGCGCCTTGCGTCAGGAGTTGAGGCAGGTCTTGCAGGCGCTGCAGCAGGTCGACCCGGAAACCCTGGTCGAACTGCGCTGGAAACGTCTCCGCAGCATAGGGTCATCCAAGTAGGGAACAATATGCGTGCAACTTTGCGCAGATGTTGCGCAAATAGTGGATCTTTGTAACAGAGGAGGGGCGCTGATGAGAAAAACCAAGATCGTCTGCACTATTGGTCCTGCGAGCGGTTCCCTGGAGACAATCAAGCAACTGCTCCAGGCCGGCATGGATGTGGCGCGCCTGAATTTTTCCCATGGTTCCCACGAGGAGCACGCCGCCCGCCTGGCAACCTTACGATATGCGGCGGGGGAGCTGGATAAGACCCTGGCGATCATGCTGGATACCAAGGGATCTGAGATCCGCATCGGTTTTTTAAAGGGAGGCAAGGTCAACCTGCGGGATGGCGCCCGGGTGACCCTGACCACCGAGGAGATCGAGGGGGACGAAAATAGAATCTCCGTCACCTACAAAGACCTGCCTCGCGCAGTGCGGTCAGGCAGCAGCATTCTTCTGGCTGACGGCAATATCGGGCTCAGAGTAGTAGACGTCGTCGACCAGGATGTCCTGTGCGAAGTGCTGTTCGGCGGTGAATTGGCCGACCAGAAGGGGGTCAACCTACCGGGCGTGCACCTGGACCTACCGGCGGTGACCGACAAGGATATCGCCGATATCAACTTCGGGATCGAGCACCAGGTTGACTTTATTGCCGCCTCTTTCGTGCGTCAGGCAGCGGACGTGATCGCCATCAGGCGCCTGCTGGAAGCCAAGGATGCGGATATCCACATTATAGCCAAGATCGAAAACCTGGAGGGGGTCAAGAACCTCGAAGAGATCATCAAAGTGGCTGACGGGTTGATGGTAGCCCGGGGCGATTTGGGGGTTGATGTCCCTGCCGAAGAAGTTCCCCTGATGCAGAAGGAGATCATCAGAAGGTGCAACCATGCCGGCAAGCCAGTGGTCACGGCTACCCAGATGCTGGAATCGATGATCTATAATCCGCGGCCAACCCGGGCGGAGGCCAGCGACGTGGCCAACGCCATCCTGGATGGCACCGACGCCGTGATGCTCTCGGGTGAGACCGCGGCCGGCAAGTATCCGGTAGAGGCAGTCAAGGTTATGGCCAGGATCGCCGAGCGCACCGAGGAGTCGCTGAATTACGCCGAGTTGCTGCAGCAGCGGGCAGCTTCCATCAGCCCCACCATCACCGACGCCATCAGTTATGCTACCTGCACCACCGCTCAAGACCTGGGAGCGGCGGCCATCCTCACCTCCACCAAGTCCGGCTTCACCGCCCGCAACGTCTCCAAGTACAGGCCCAAAGCCCCGATTGTGGCGGTCACCCCGAGCGAGCAGGTATCCCGCAAGCTGTGCCTGGTCTGGGGGGTGCAGCCTCTGAATGCGCCCATGATCAACAACACCGACCAGATGATCAAGGAGGCCGTGGAAATCAGCCTGACCAAGGGGTTGATCAGGTGCGGCGACCTGATCGTGATCACTGCCGGTGTTCCTGTAGGAGTAATGGGTATGACCAACCTGCTCAAAGTCCATATAGTCGGCGAGGTCCTGGCGCGGGGGACCGGCATCGGCAACCGGGCGGTGATCGGGAAGGTGCGCATTTGCAAAAAGCCGGAGGACGCCACGGCGAAGGTGAGCACCGGCGATGTTCTGGTTGCCATCAACACCGACCGCGACTTCATCCTCGGCATGCAGAAGGCTGGGGCGATTATCACCGAAGAGGGCGGGATAACATCCCATGCCGCGGTGGTCGGCATCAACCTGGGTATTCCCGTGGTGGTGGGAGTGGGAGGCGCCACCGAGATCCTGCGTGACGGCGGCACGATTACGGTTGACAGCATGCGCGGGCTGATATACAAGGGGGCCACCACGGTTCTCTAGGGTATGTACTCCGCATTCTTTCAGGCCGGGCGTTAGCCCGGATGCGGAGGAGGCGGGGGGAGGACGATGTGAGGCGTTATCTTGCCCTGGCTGAACATGGAAACGTGGATGCAAACCGGCTTCCCTATTACGGGCATTGGGCGACGAGGCTGGTAGCGCCTGTCATACGCACCCGGCTTGACCGGTGATCTGGAATGCGTGAGTCGGGTGCGCCGCTTCTCACATCACATAGGACCTCCTGATACCGATATCTGATGCTGGTGGTAGTTGTAAATAATCTTTGATATCTGGGCGATCTCCCGGAAGCCGGACTTCACATCCGGCTGATCGCGGGAGAGTATCGCCAGCAAATAGGGACGGCCCGGCAGGAAGATGATGCCGACATCATTGGCGACTCCATCCAGGTCGCCTTCTTTGTGGGCCACCCGGACCGAGTCCGGAAGCAGGAGCGGCAGGCCATAGTGCCAGACCGGGTGAGCCATGTCCTCCAGCAGCCCGGCGCCCAGGTCCGGCTTCCTGGCGTCGAAATTCAACACCCCCCGCAGGCAGCAGGCCATGTCCCGGGGGGTGGTGCAGTGCTCTCCGTTTGGCTGGGGATGAAGCATTCCCAGTTGCTCCATGTAGCGCAGAACATTAGGAGCCCCTAGGAAGCGCTTGATCATCCGGTAGGCGATGTTGTCCGACAGGGTGATGGCCACCCTGGCCAGGGCGCGCAGGGTAAAGCGGTCACCCTCTGCCACGAAGTATTGCAGGTAGCCCGAACCGTCGCTGTAGTCGTCAACGGACCGGTAGGCCAGCCGCTGTTCCAGAGTATATTGTCCGGCAGCCACCTGTTCATACAGGTAGAGCACATAGGCCAGCTTTAGGCAGCTTGCCTGAACGAACAACTCATCCTCGTCGATCCCGAAGCCCTTGCCGGTGTTCACATCCTGGCAGCAGATCCCGTAGCTTCCCGGCTTCTGCGTCAGGTAGCGGCGCAACTCCCCGGCCAGGGGGGCGTAGTCGATGCCTTCGGCGTTGTTCATAAGGCGCACTCCCCTCCATGAAGCTACCAATCGAGCCCGGCATTGCTGAGCATGGTTCAATGACCACCATATGCGGGCACCCCAAAGAATATGATTGCGGAGGATGCGGCAGATGATGGGTAGATGCCAGGAACGGTAGTCATCGTGGGTAATTTGCGCTTTGGCCGGGATGATGCTATAATTAGCGTACAATCTAGGCCAACGGGCGAGCAGTCTGGATGGTCGCGCCTGCAAGCGCCGAAAGGTGGCAGGTGAGGAAAGTCCGGGCTCCATAGGGC